>CAIQPA010000690.1 GCA_903873545.1 uncultured delta proteobacterium | reverse complement strand
GCGAAGGACAGCTGGTTCGTGGCAGAGGCGATTGGCGACGACAGCCTCTTCCCGGTCGTCCGCCCCGTTGGCATCCCGCCGCTGCTCATCACCGATGCGGTTGCCTCGCTGGCCGCCCCGCTCGGCCTCGGCACCGACGAGTATGGCGTGCTGCAGCCTGCCCTCTCCTTCCCCGTCACGGCCTACGCCATCACCAACCCCATCTGGGTGGCGCGCGGCGCTAGCTTTGAGCCGCCGGGGACGGTACCGCTCGCGCGGCAGAAGTCGGCCGACAACGACCCGGGCTGGCCGGCACCGCCGCTGGTGGAGACCTGGGCCGACCGCTGGGCAGCGCCCACCGACAAGCAGAAGGCCTTGCGGCCCACGCCCGTGGTTTCGCTCCCGATGCAGTCGCTCTTTGCGCGCGACCCCGACCACCCTGCCGACATCCGCCGCATCTTCGCTGCCTTCCACAGCCACAGCGGACATGACCACTAGGAGGGCCGCGGCGGGGCTTCTGCTCGCGCTGCTGCTCCTTCCGCTGCCCCGTGTGGCGGCGCACGATATGGCCGCCAAGCGTCGGCTGCTCGTCGCCGTGGAGGGCAGCAAGGCGACGCTGCTCGTTGCGATGGAGGTAGCTGCCGGCGCAGAGGCGGAGCGACTCGCTGCCACCTGGGAGCTCGACGGTGACCCTTCAGTGCTGTCGCCGGCAGAGCGGCTCGCGCGGGCGCAGCTGCTTCTGCCGCGTCTCCGGCAGGGCTGGACCTTTGAGGTGGAGCACCGGCCCATGGCGGGGGAGCTTTCACAGTTCGAGGTGGCGATGCGACCCGGACTACAGCCGAGTCGCGGCTTTGAGGTGATGGCGGCCTGGGAGGTGGCGCTGCCTCCGGCGCCGCTGCATCTCGCGGTGCTCGGAAAGCCGGGTGGCGTCGAACTGCAGGGGGAGTTTCAGGTGCAGCCGCCCTGGACGGTACGCGTCACAGAGCTCCCCCGTGACCCCAACGGCTGGCTGGTGGGCCCCTTCACGGTCGACGGTCAGCAACCCGCCTGGGTGGAGCTCGACCGCCTCGCGCAAGCGCCCGCTACGGACGCTCGCCCAGCGCAAGCCGCGCCTCAAAGGCCTCCACCTCCGGCAGCAGCGACGCCACCGAAGCGATGACCGTGTGGGCGCCCGCCTCGCGCAGGCGCCTACGCAACCCCGTTTGCAGAGGCAAGCGGGTTGGCCGCACAGTTCCTTGGCTAAGGCGCCAGGAGATCCATCGTCCCGCTGACAGACACCCCGTTCGAACCTCCGATGTGGGCGATGAGCCCGGCTGCAGGCAGATAGGCGGCGTCGAACTGACCGCGCGGCGTGCTGAGCGGCGTGGAGGTCTGCCACGTCGTGAGGTCTGGCCCGAGAACGGCGACGGAGGAGCGAGCGCCCAGTATGCTGGTTGCGGGGTCCCAGAATAGGCCTCCCGAGACGACAACGCGGCCGTCGGGGAGGGAGATGGCGGTGTGCGAGTAGCGCGTCTCCGTGAGCACCGGACCCGGCGTGACCACGAGCGGCGCAGAAGGATCGCTCGAGGCCGAAACCCACTCCGTCGTCTCCGAATCGCCGCCGCCCACGAGCAGCACGCGACCGTCCGGCAGCAGACTCGCCGTGCCATTGATGCGAGCTGCCGACAGCGTTGCGGGGTCAAGCAGGAATCCTACGCCCGGGCGGTAGCGCAGAAGCTGCGTCCCGGTTCCGACGCCCGCACCACCGGCAAGCAGCACTTCGCCGGACAGCATCCGTATGGAAGACATCGAGTCGCGCGCCAGAGGCATGTCGTTCTCGGCCGGTTCGAAGTGGGCAGGAGTCCCCGGCACCTCCCCGACATAGCGTTCGGCACTCGCGAGCTTGACACTCAACCCGTAGTCCGGAACACCTCCGGCCATCAGCACCTTGCCGTCTGCTAGGAGTACCGCCGCGTGTAGCAGGCGCCCCGACGCCATTACCGGCCCTGCGTCACAACGCGGAACCGTAAGGTCACAAACAACCGTCGACGACAGCGAGACGTTGGACCCGGCGGTCAGACCGCCGCTCAGAAGCACGCGGCCGTCGGGCAGCAGCGTAGCCGCGTGCCGGGCGCGCTCTTCAGGCAGCAGCGGTCCCGCGACAACGGACCTTCCGTCTGCCGAGACAAACAAGGTCGTGGCCACCTCGCCCGCACCGTTGTTGCCGCCCGCCACAAAGACGCGCCCATCGGCCAACGTTGTCGCTGTGTGCTGGAAAAGGTTCGAAGGAAGAGAAATCACCGGAGACAGAACATCATCGTTCAGAATGGAGATCACGGCGCCGCGCCCATTGATCTCGGCGGGAACAGCACCCTCCAGCAGTTCGAGGGTGAGCACCACGACCTCGTCCGGTTCGGGCACGACGTCGCCAACAATGACAAGCTCCACAATGCCTTCCGACGCACCCGCCGGAATCTCGTAAGAGAGCCGATCCAGCCGGAACTCGACGCCCGCCTCCGAGGTGGAGAGGAGAGCATCCACGCCCGCGCGAAACCGCACGGGGACGGTTGCCGGAGCAGACAACCGGATGGGAATCTCGCAAACAGACTCGCCCGCGTCGCCTTCCACACACAAACGGTTCTCCATCGCGGCCGTGATCGGCGGTGCCTCGTCGTCATTGATGATGGTCGCCGAAAACTCCGTGATGGCGATTTCGCTCGGAAGCGCGCCCGCACGGACGGTTTCCACCGAGAAACGGACCGTCTCGTCGCGCTCGACCTCCGTGTCGCCAATCACCTGCATCGCGAGTTCGGCCCTCGTTGCTCCCGTCGGGATGCGCACAATGCCGACGTAGTAGGGCAGGGTCAGCCCAGGAAGGAGACCTTCGCGCGAGAAGAAGTAATCATCATCGGCCGTGGCGACGTCTTCTCCGTTGATCGACTCAATCCAGACGGCGAGAACCATCGGTTCGGGCGCTGGTGCATCGAGCACAATGGGCAAGGTGCAGACGGTGGTGCCTGCGTCTCCCTCGATGCAGTCCGTGGCCACCCCGCTCACCCCTGGCAGAGGGCCCGTCGCGGTGTCGGTAGAGGGGCCCGTATCTGTCTCGGTGTCGGTAGAAGCGCCCGTATCGGTCTCGGTGTCGACAGCACCGACATCGCCCAATGCACTGTCGTCGATCGCCGCGTCATCGCTGGGTGTATCGCCGGAAACAGATCCGTCGGTGCCCGTGTCCGGATTCACCTGCGTTCCTCCGTCGTCTCCACCG
>CAIQPA010000689.1 GCA_903873545.1 uncultured delta proteobacterium | reverse complement strand
GGAGTTCACCGGTCCTCCTATCAAGTATGAGAACAACGAGAAGTACCCGCACCAGTGGGGCATGGTCATCGACCTTACCTCCTGCACGGGCTGCAACGTCTGCACCATCGCCTGCCAGGCCGAGAACAACATCCCGGTGGTCGGCAAGGAGCGGGTGCTCAACGGCCGCGAGATGCACTGGATCCGTCTCGATCGCTACTTCGTCGGTGACGACGAGAACGCGCCCAAGCTCATGACGCAGCCCATGGGTTGCGCCCACTGTGAGACGGCGCCCTGCGAGCAGGTCTGCCCCGTTGCGGCCACTGTCCATGGCCCCGAGGGCACGAACGACATGGCCTACAACCGCTGCGTCGGTACCCGCTACTGCTCGAACAACTGCCCGTTGAAGGTCCGCCGCTTCAACTTCTTCAATTACAACAAAGAAGCCGACACCTCGAACGAGCTGCTCCGCATGCAGCGGAACAACAACGTTACGGTTCGCTTCCGGGGCGTCATGGAGAAGTGCACCTACTGCACGCAGCGCATCAGCGCTGCCCGTATCGACGCCAAGGTGCATGGCAACGGCATCATCCAAGAGGGCGCCTTCACCTCGGCCTGCGCGCAGGCCTGCCCCGCGGAGGCCATCACCTTCGGCAACATCGCAGCGCCCGACAGCCGGGTCTCGGTGCTCAAGAAGATGGATCAGAACTACGCAGTGCTGGAGTGGCTCAACCTCCGCCCACGCACCACCTACTTGGCCAAGATCAGCAATCCCAATCCGGAGCTCGGTTAACCCATGGCATCCGCAGAAATGGACAATTCCAACTTTGATCCCTTGGACGAGCGCGCGCCGCTCGTCCTCGGAGAACAGACCCTTTCGGCCGTCACCGAGGCGGTTGCCCGACCCATCGAGAGCGCAGCTCCGAAGATCTGGTACATCATCCTCGGCATCGGCCTCCTCCTTCTGGCCAACCTGGGCATCTCCATCGGCTACCTGTTCTGGCAGGGAACCGGCATCTGGGGTCTGAACATCCCGGTCGCCTGGGGCTGGGCCATCGTTAACTTCGTCTTCTGGATCGGTATCGGCCACGCCGGCACGCTGATCTCGGCCGTTCTCTATCTGCTCCGGCAGAAGTGGCGGACCTCGATCAACCGAGCCGCTGAGGCCATGACGCTCTTTGCCGTCGTCTGCGCGCTGGTCTTCCCGACCATCCACGTAGGCCGCGTCTGGCTGCTCTACTGGTTCGCGCCGCTGCCGAACCAGATGGCAATGTGGCCGAACTTCCGGAGCCCGCTGCTCTGGGACTTCTTCGCCGTCAGCACCTACGGCACAGTCTCGCTGCTCTTCTGGTACACGGGCCTTGTTCCCGACCTTGCGACGATGCGCGACCGCTCCAAGACGGCGCTTTCGAAGGCGCTCTACGGCTTCTTCTCGCTTGGCTGGCGCGGCTCCAACCGTCATTGGCAGCACTACGAGCGGGCCTACCTGCTGCTCGCCGCGCTCTCGATGCCGCTGGTCCTCTCGGTGCACTCGATCGTCTCGTTCGACTTCGCGACCTCGCAGGTCCCGGGCTGGCACACGACCATCTTCCCGCCCTACTTCGTCGCCGGCGCCATCTTCTCCGGCTTCGGCATGGTTCTCACGCTGCTCATCCCCTGCCGCGTCATCTACAAGCTCGAGCACATCATCACGATTCGCCACCTCGAGAACATGGCGAAGGTCGTGCTCCTGACGGGCACGCTGGTTGGATATGCCTACGCGATGGAGTTCTTCATCGCCTGGTACTCGGGCAACACCTACGAGCAGTTCGCCTTCATCAACCGTGCCTTCGGTAACTACTGGTGGGCCTACTGGACGATGATCACCTGCAACGTCATCACGCCGCAGCTCTTCTGGTCGAAGAAGCTCCGCACGAACACGACGGTGCTCTTCATCGCCTCGATCTTCGTGAACATCGGCATGTGGTTCGAGCGGTTCGTCATCACGATCACGCTGTCGCGCGACTTCCTGCCGTCGAGCTGGGACACCTACTCGCCCACCTACTGGGACATCTCGACCTTCCTTGGCACCTTTGGTCTTTTCTTCACCCTCTTCGCCCTCTTCCTCCGCTTTGTGCCGCAGGTGGCCATCGCTGAGGTCAAGTCGGTGATGCCGATTGCCGACCCGCACTACCATGGCGACGACCATGGCGACGAGTCCGCTCACAAAGGAGCGCACGCACATGGCTAGCCCTGCTACCACTACGTCCACTTGGGGCATCCTTGCCGAGTTCGACTCGGCGGCAGAAATCTTCCACGCCTGCGAGAAGGTGCGGGACGCCGGTTTCGCCAACTGGGACGCCCATACGCCCTTCCCGGTTCACGGTCTCGACGATGCGATGGGTCTGAAGGCCAGCAAGCTGCCCTGGGTGGTGCTTGTCGTCGGTCTGTCGGGTACGATAACGGGCACCGCGCTCCAGTACTGGGTGCACAACTACGCCTACAAGCTGGTGATCTCGGGCAAGCCCTTCTTCGCCTGGCCGGCCTACGTTCCGGTCATCTTCGAGATGTCGATCCTCTTTTCGGCCTTCGCGACGATCTTCAGCATCATGGGCTTCTGCCGGCTTCCCCGCTGGAACCACCCCATCTTCGGCTCGACGCGCTTCGAGAAGGCGTCGGACGACAAGTTCTTTATCTCGATCGAGTCGGCCGACCCCAAGTTTGAGGCGACCCGCACAGCGGAGTTCCTCAAGGGCATCGGCGCGAAGCATGTGGAGCTGGTGGAGGAAGAAGCATGAATCGCATGACCCGTCTCTTCGTGGGCCTCACTGGCCTGCTGGCGGCTTCGGCGCTGACCGGCTGCCGCGGCACCCCCTCGGCCGATCCGCCGATTCATCTCAACCCCAACATGGACAATGTGACCTACATCCAGGGCCAGGAGGGGAACCCCCACTTTGCCGATGGTCGAGGCATGCGTCCTCAGGTTGCCGGTACGATCGCGAACTCGAGTGCGGCCGACGACAACCACCTTCAGGAAGACGGCCACAAGTACCGCGGCAAGGCGGATGGTGGTTGGGCGACGACGCTCCCGATGCCGCTCACGGCAGACCTGCTTGATCGGGGCGAACAGCGGTACAACATCTACTGCCAGCCCTGCCACGGGCAGACCGGCATGGAGAACGGCGGCATCGTACCGGTTCGGGCTGGCAATTGGCTGGTCCCGTCGCTTCATGGCGACCGGCAGCGGAGCTACGCCGTTGGCCAGCTCTTCGACATCATCTCTAACGGCATCAACACCATGCCCTCCTATCGCAGCCAGATCCCGACGGAAGACCGTTGGGCGATCGCGGCCTATGTGCGGACGCTCCAGCTGAGCCACGCCACCACGATCGAGACGGTTCCGGCAGATGTGGCCAAGACGCAGCAGTGGGCAAAGTAATGTCGCACCCTACCGCTCCTCATCTGGACGCCCAGTCGGCCTCCCTCCCCGCCTCCTCCCTCTGGTCGAAGTCGCCCATCATCGGCGCGGTCATCGGCCTGCTGGGGCTCGGTGGCATGTTTGCCACGGGCAGCTTCCACGGTGAGGGGCTGTTCGCCTACCTGGTGGCCTACCTCTTCTTCTTCAGCCTCGCGATGGGCGCCCTCTTCTTCGTCGTCATCCAGCACGCCACGCGCGCCGGCTGGAGCGTCGTGGTTCGGCGTCTGGCGGAGATCATCTCGATGGGCTTCCCCGCGCTGCTGGTGCTCTTTGCGCCCATCGCGTTCGGTGCTCACGACCTCTACCACTGGACCCATCTCGATGAGGTAGCAAAGGACCCCATCCTGCAGGCGAAGTCGGGCTACCTGAACATGGGCTTCTGGCTCGGACGGGCGGTCTTCTACCTGGTTGCCTCGTCGGCCTACGCCTGGTTCTTCTACAGCAAGTCGGTGAAGCAGGATGCAGACGGCGACCTCGCCTACTCGCACGCCACGCGCGGCGCGAGCTACCCTGCCCTGCCGGTGCTGGCTCTCTCTGTCACCTTCGCAGCCTTCGACTGGAGCATGTCGCTCGACCCGCACTGGTTCTCCACCATGTTCGGCATCTGCTTCTTCGCAGGCGGTATGATCGCGCTCTTGGCGACGCTGGCCATCATGGGCCACAGCCTCAAGACGACCGGCCCGCTCGCGGTTGTGACGACCGAGCACTTCCATGACATCGGCAAGCTGCTGTTCGGCTTCACGGTCTTCTGGTCCTACGTGAACTTCTCGCAGTTCATGCTTATCTGGTACGCCAACATCCCCGAAGAGACGAAGTGGTTCGCCCACCGTTGGATTGAGTTCGGCTGGGACAAGTTCAGCCTCTTCCTGGCCTTCGGCCACTTCGCGCTGCCCTTCTTCTTCCTGATGACCCGTCACACGAAGCGGAACAAGGTCACGCTGCTCGCGGCCTCCTTCTGGATGCTTGCGATGCACTACCTCGACCTGTTCTGGCAGGTCATGCCGACGGAGCAGCACCACGGTCCTCACTTTTCGGCGGCCCACGGCCTGTCGATGCTGATGATTGGAGGCTTCTTCTTCGCGCTCGTCGGCGTCTTCCTGAAGAAGAGCTCGTTGGTGCCGGTCAAAGA
The DNA here is from genome assembly GCA_903873545.1 of uncultured delta proteobacterium. Lineage (GTDB taxonomy): Bacteria > Myxococcota_A > Bradymonadia > REDH01 > REDH01 > CAIWGR01. The sequence continues at coordinate 5,207 of CAIQPA010000689.1, read as the reverse complement.
CCCGCGCCTCTCCGAGTCGCTCCGTTTTACCAACTTCTAATCCAAGGACTGCGCTGTGAGCGAAACTACTCCAGAGAACGGTTCAACGGGCAATGAGAACCAAGACGCGTCGCTGAAGATGGCCCATGTTTGGGGCGTCAGCACGGCCGAGGATGTGCGCGGTCTGCCCTCGTGGCGGGACGAGAAGCTCTCCCCCGAGGCAGTCGCACAGGGCTTCGAGAACGACCCGCCTCCGCCGCGCGGCCTCGTGATGGCCACGGTCATCGTCATCGGCCTGGTGCTGGTGTCGGCCGTGGGCGTGGCGCAGTACTTCCAGAAGACCGTGCACGATGTGGCGCTCAGCCGGGACTGGTCGCAGGGCGACCCTCGTCTGACTGAGCTTCACGCGAGCGCAGCGACCTACCTGAACGGCTACGGCAAGGCAGACAAGGGCGGCTACCAGGTGCCCGTTTCGGTCGCCAAGTCGATCCTGCTTTCCCACCCCGGACTTCTCGCAAGGCACCCCCTTGCGCCGAAGCCGCCGGAGGCTGAGAAGGCTGCGAAGTGCGTGTTGGCAGCTGATGGCAGCCTCTCGCTCGCGGCCGAAGGTTCGGGATTGCCCGAGGGCACAGCTCTTGTGGACTGCCCTGCAGGTTTTGTTGAGGGAAGCGGCGACGGCTCGGGCGTTGCGGCAATTGGCTCGGGCGAAGGCTCGGCACAGGCGAAGCCCTAACGAGGTCTAGGTGTTCGGACTCACGCGAAATATGCTGGCAGCAGCGCTCACCATCTCCGGATGGATGGGTGCGGCAACAGCACAGGCCGAGCAGCTCCCCAAGGAGCTCGAGGGCGTGGGTATCACCGAGCACCTGGGAGACTCGGTTGACCTCAACCTGACCTTCTCTGACCACACGGGAAAGATGGTTGCGTTGCGCGACCTCGTTCGAGGCGACATCCCCGTACTGCTCACGCTGAACTACTACGGCTGCCCCATGCTCTGCGGCATCCAGTTGAACTTCCTGCGCGAGGCCCTCGCCAATCTGGACTGGGTTCCGGGCAAGGAGTTCCGCATCATCACCGTGAGCTTCGATCCGCGCGAGCGGTCGGCCCTTGCGGCCAAGAAGCGGGAAGCTCACCTTCAGGCGCTCGGCAAGGGTGATATTGATTGGCAGTTCCTGACCGGCAGCGCGGAGAACATCAAGGCGCTGACCTCGCAGATGGGCTACAACTTCCACTTCGTGGAGTCGTCTCAGGAGTTCGCCCACCCGGCGGCCATCATGTTCCTGTCTCCGACAGGTCTGGTGTCGCGCTACATCTACGGGCTGAACTACTACCCGCGCGACATCAAGTTCGCGCTTATCGAGGCGTCGGCGGGCCGCGTAGGCTCCTCGGTCGACAAGATCATCATGAGTTGTTTTCACTACGACCCCGCGAAGGGCAGCTATGTGCCGTTCGCGTGGGGTGTGATGCGTCTGGGCGCCGCGTTTGCGGTGCTGGCCCTTGGTTCCATGATTTTTGTGCTGCGCCGGCGGGAAAAGCTTTCCGCCGTGCCTTCAGTGTGAGGAAGAGAGACAATGAAGACCCCCTTGCTGGCAGATAGCTCCGGTGCGACCTTCTGGCTCCCTGAAGCGGCTTCCACCTTTGCTGCCGACCACGACTACCTCTACTACCTGATCTTCTGGATCAGCACCTTCTTCTTCATCGTGATGATGGGCGCGATGGCCTACTTCATGGTGAAGTACCGCCGCCGGAAGCAGGGTGAGACAACGTCGGACATCCACGGCAACACGACGCTGGAGATCGCCTGGAGCGTACTTCCCACGCTCATCCTTGGCGTTTTTTTCGTGCTCGGCTTCCGTGGCTTCATCGACACGCTCACGCCGCCTGCCAACACGCTCAACATCAATGTGACGGCCCAGCAGTGGGCCTGGTCGTTTACCTACCCGAACGGCGGCAACGACTCGGTCCTCGTGGTCCCCGTTGGCAAGCCGGTGAAGCTGACGATGAGTTCGGTGGATGTTCTCCACAGCTTCTACGTGCCGGCCTTCCGCGCCAAGCGCGACGTTGTTCCCGGCCGCTACACCGTGCTCTGGTTCCAGTCCGACAAGCTCGGCGAGTACGACGTGCTCTGCACCGAGTACTGCGGCACGAGCCACTCCTTGATGCTGTCGAAGGTCAAGGTTGTGTCGCAGGAGGAGTATGATGCCCACCTCAAGGGGCTGACCGGCTGCCAAGATGGCCAGTCGCTCGCCGAGTGCGGCGGTGTCGCCTTCAAGCGGAACGGCTGCAACTCCTGCCACTCGGTGGACGGCAGCAAGCTTGTCGGCCCGTCGCTCAAGGGCGTGTATGGCACCGACCAGCCGCTCGCGGATGGCAGCAAGGCGTTCGCGGACGAGCAGTACATCCGTGAGTCGGTGATGAACCCGATGGCCAAGATCGTCGCGGGCTACCCCGCCGCGATGCCGGCCTACGCGGGTCGCATCAATGAAGAGCAGATGGGCGCACTGGTCGAGTACATCCGCTCCATCAAGTAGGCGCTTCACTTTTAAGATTCTGTTTTCTTTCGATTTCGGTATCAGGAATCACCATGTCGGCCACCTCGATTGACCATTCGCCCTCCCACGCAGCTGGTGAGCACGGGCATCATGACAACTACCTCGTAGCCAAGAAGGGGATCAACTCCTGGATCTGGACGGTTGACCACAAGAGACTGGGTATCATGTACCTTGCCTCGGTTATCCTCTTCTTCATCGTCGGAGGCCTTGCGGCCATCGCGGTGAGGTCGGAGCTCATGAATCCGGGGAAGGATTTCATGGACGCGGACGCCTACAACAGGATGTTCACGCTCCATGGCGCTGTGATGGTCTTCTTGGTCATCATCCCGTCGATTCCTGCCTCCCTCGGTAACTTCGTGCTTCCGCTCATGCTTGGCGCGAAGGATGTTGCCTTCCCGAAGCTGAACCTCGCGAGCTTCTGGGTCTATGTGCTGGGCGCGGCCTTCTTCATCGCCACGCTCGTCACGGGCGGCGTCGACACGGGCTGGACCTTCTACACCCCCTACTCCATCAAGACGGGTAGCTCTGCGACAACGGCCCTTCTTGGCGCCTTCATCCTTGGCTTCTCCTCCATCTTTACCGGCATCAACTTCTTGGTGACCATCCACAAGATGCGTGCGCCCGGCCTCACCTGGGACCGCCTCCCGCTCTTCGTCTGGGCGATCTACGCCACGGCACTGATGCAGGTCCTAGCGACGCCGGTGCTCGCCATCACCTTGGGGCTGCTGGTGCTTGAGCGCACGGTTCACATTGGCATCTTTGACCCCGTCTATGGCGGCGACCCGGTCCTGTTCCAGCACTTCTTCTGGTTCTACTCCCACCCTGCCGTTTACATCATGATCGTTCCGGGATTCGGCATGATCAGCGAGCTGATCACGGTCCACAGCCGCAAGGGCATCTTTGGCTACAAGCCCATTGCCGTCTCGTCGGTCGCCATCGCCTTCATCGGCTTCCTCGTCTGGGGCCACCACCTGTTCGTCTCGAGCCAGTCGGCGCTCGCCGGCGCCATCTTCTCCTTCCTGACCTTCGCGGTTGCCGTACCGACAGCCATCAAGGTCTTCTCTTGGATCGCGACCCTCTACCGTGGCTCCATCGCCTACACGACGCCGATGGTCTATGCGCTTTCGTTCCTCTTTCTCTTCTCGATTGGTGGCCTCACGGGCCTCTTCCTCGGCTCGCTGTCGGTCGACGTTCACCTGACGGACACCTACTTCGTCATCGCCCACTTCCACTACGTCATGATGGGCGGCACCATCATCGCCTTCATCGGCGGCGTGCACCACTGGTGGCACAAGTTCACGGGCAAGAACTACAACGAGAAGATTGGTGTCATCGCGGCCATCATCATCTTCGTCGGCTTCAACGTCACCTTCTTCACCCAGTTCATCTTCGGCTCGCAGGGCATGCCCCGCCGCTACTGGTCCTACCTGGAGCAGTACCACACGGGCCACATCATCTCGACCTACGGCTCCTACATTCTCGCTGTGGGCCTCTTCCTCGCGCTCTTCAATCTGCTCGCCTCGCTCCGCAACAAGGGCGTTGCACCTGAGCGGTGGCGCGGTGTCTCACTCGAGTGGGAGACGGCTACGCCCCCCATCGAGCACAACTTCGAGTCCATCCCCATTGTCACGGCGGGCCCCTACGACTTCCCAGAAGTTCGCGCCGCCCGCACCGGCAACGGTCACTAGTCCCTCCGATATCTCCTTCTTTCGCAAGCCCGGCATTCTCTGGAGCTACCCATGAGTTCGGCGACCAACGCCCACGACGACGCCCACGGAAAGGCGCACCACAAGTTCCACCAGCACCACTTCCTGACGATGGCCCAGCAGGCCTCGTCGGCGAAGTTCGGCATGTGGCTCTTCCTCGGTCAGGAGGTGCTGTTCTTCAGCGGCCTCTTCATGGCCTACTTCGTTTTCCGCGCCCTCTACCCAGAGACCTGGCTGCACGCTGCAGAGCAGCTGAGCAAGACGATGGGCGGTATCAACACCGTCGTCCTGCTGTATAGCTCGCTCACGATGGCGCTTGCGGTTCGCTCTGCGCAGCTCAGCGACAAGAAGGGGCTGGTCAACAACCTCATCCAGACCATCGTCTGCGCCTTCATCTTCCTTGCCGTGAAGTACGTAGAGTACAGCGCCAAGTTCGAGCACGGCCTGCTGCCCGGCGCTGCCTACCACGGCCACGAGTTTATCCCGGGCCGCCCCGAGCTCTTCTTCACCGTCTACTTCACCATGACCGGTCTGCACGGCATCCACGTCATCGCGGGTATCGGTGTGCTGTTCTGGATCCTCAAGCGGGCCATCCGCGGCGACTTCGACTCGACCTACTACATCCCCGTCGAGAACGTGGGCCTCTACTGGCACCTTGTCGACCTCGTCTGGATCTTCCTCTTCCCCCTTCTCTACCTCGTGCGCTAAGCGCCGACCTGCCGCTAGGAGCTGTCGTCATGGCGAACCACGCCCACGAATCCCACCACGAACCCCATGTGCTGCCGCTCTCCGTTTATTACGGCGTCTTCGGCGCGCTCCTGGTGCTCACTGGCCTCACCTACGCCGTCTCCTTTGCCGGCCTTCCCCTGTCGCTCTCCTTCGGCGTGGCGATGCTTGTCGCCTCCTGCAAGGCGACGCTGGTTGCTGCAGTCTTCATGCACCTCATCTGGGACGAGAAGATCAACGTCAT
>CAIQPA010000688.1 GCA_903873545.1 uncultured delta proteobacterium | reverse complement strand
CGATCCCTGCGGCTCGCTCCAGATGCCGGCGTCGGCAAGGGCCTCGAGCCAGAAGGCGCGGCTCCGGAGCGCTGTCTCGAGCCGTTCGCCGGGCGGCTGCCCCACCGGCCAGAGCATCCCGAAGTTGCGGATGGAGGCGCCCTGCGCCCGATGGCCCCGTTCGAGCACCCGCACCTTGCGTCCCAATCGCTGCAGATGCCAGGCGGTCGTGAGGCCGAGGATGCCGCCACCGATCACGATATCATCGACCCGACTCGCTTCCATGAGAGATCCTTGCAGAGAGACCGCGGCCCTCTGTCATGAGCGCCCGTCGGCAGGCAACCGGAAGCGCCGCTGTCACCAAAGATTCGCAACAGCGCTGTGCGTTCTGTCACGCAAAACCTGTGGCAAGGGAGTTCGCATCGCCTCGGTGGCGATGGCGCTTGCAGCAGGGCCTGCCATCGTCCAAAAGGCGAACCACCAACCGCGGTCCGCGACCGCCGACACTCCATGCAACAGGCCTCCATGAGAATCTCCGCACTCGCCGCGACGCTGCTCACCCTCGCCATCCTCCCGGTTGCTTCGGCCCGCGCAGAAGAGAGCGCCGCGGATTCGGCCTGGGACCTTCAACTCCATGGCCTGTTGGGCGCCGGCTTCGACAGCGTCGCAGATGACGACCGCTACGACTTCATCGGCCGCTACGACGGCTTCGCGCTCCGCAACGCCCGCCTCATCCTCGATGCCACCAACCCCGCAGGGTTTGCGGCCCGGCTGAGCATCGAGGGCGCGACCGACATCGAGTCGAGCGGCACAACGCCGTCCGGCACGCTCGACGCCCGCGTCCGCGACGGCTGGCTCAGCTACGCCCCCACCAAGAGCCTCGCCATCCGTGCGGGCCAGTTCCGGCCCGGCTTTCTCGGAGAGTCCACCCGTGACCCCGAGGCCTACCCCTTCGCCACCGCCTCCCTCCTCGCCTCCGGCGTCGCCCTCGGCGCAGGCTTCGAGACGCCGGGACTGGCACTCGACCGCGGCATCGGCGCGGAGGTCAACAGCGGCACCGGCATCGTCGCGGGCGACCTCACGGTGCGGGTCCGCGCCGGCGCCTGGAACGGTAACGGTGCCAACCAGCAGCTCAACGACAACCCCAGCGTCGCCTTCGGCAGCCGCATCGAGTTTGCCTACAATGAGCTCGTCACGCTCGGCGCCGCTGGCTTCGTGAATGCCCGCACGGACGGCGCACTCCCCGACCGCTACCAGGAGAGCGATACCGGCACCGCCTTCGACCTCCGGGTGGCTGCTGACGGCTTCTCGCTCCTCGCACAGGCGGCCCAGGTGGCCACAAGCTACGAGACCGTCGGGTCGACCGACCGGCTCCAGGCCGGCTGGTCTGCGGAGGCCGGCTACGACCATGCCATCGGCACCGCCACCGCCGGCCTTGGCTACCGCATCGCCACCCTCGACCCCTGGGCCGAGGGCTCCGCGACGCGCACCCACGAAGAGGTCACCGAACAGACGGTCGCCCTCCGCCTCGGAACCACGGTCGGTGGCTACCCCGCCCGCATCGTCGCGCAGCACACCTTCGTCGAAGAGTTCGAGACGCGGAGCCTCAACAACGACCGCACCCAGATCTCTGCTGTGGTGGCGTTCTGATGCGCCCGCTCTACCCCCTCATCGGCCTCGCGCTCAGCGTTTTCGTGGGGCTTGCGGGCTGCTCCAGCACGCCAGCCAGCAGAGCGCTGGCCCGCACCGTGACCCACCGCGACGAGGTCCCTGCCGGGCCGCGCGCGCTTGTCGATGTGGGCGACCTGCTGCTTGAGTACTACATGGTCCGCGTCGTCATCCAGGGGCCGGGCGACAGCCGCGGCTTTGG
>CAIQPA010000687.1 GCA_903873545.1 uncultured delta proteobacterium | reverse complement strand
TTTCTCAATCCGTAAAGTCGGGCGACCTCGCCGGTGCGCTGCTTGCGATCGAGCGGGCCCCCGCAGCGGAGGACAAGCGGGTTCGGACGCTGCTGGAGCGCTGGTCGGAGCGGGCCGCCGGCTACCAGGCGAGCGGCCGTGTGGAGCGGGTGAGCGACGCCTTGCGCTGGGTCTTGGTGGACGAGCTGAGCTTCAAGGGCAATGCTGCCGACGGGATGACGGCGGAGGGGAGCTACCTTTCGCGCGTGGTCGCGCAGCGGCGCGGGCTGCCCATCCTGATGTCGAGTGTATGGATGCTGGTCGGGCGGTATGCCGGCTTTAAGATTGAGGGGATTGGGATGCCGAGCCACTTTGTGGTGCGGGTGCCGGAGGACGAGGGGTTGATCGTGGACCCGTTCAATGCGGGCCGCTCGCTCTCGGTTGCCGAGTGCAAGCAGGTGGTGAACGATGCGACGGAGGGGCGCGTTGGCTGGGAGGACCGCTTCCTCGAGGCCGTGACGGAGGAGGCGCTGCTGGAGCGGGTGCTTCGCAATCTGGGGAGCGTCTTTGTGAAGTCGGGTGAGATCGAGGCGCTGTTTGTCGCCGTGAAGTATATGTCGGCGCTCAAGCCTGAGGCAGCGGAGCCACGGTTTCACCTGGCGCGGCTGACCGAGGAGTTGGGCTCGCTTGTGCTCGCCGGACCACTGTTCGAAGAGGTGATCGAGCGGTTCCCTGGCACCAAGTTTGCCCGTGCCGCGAAGGCGCGGCTTGCCGGTGGCGGGCCGACGGGCAGGCTGTCGAACTAGCCTCGAGGCGGCCTACGCCGCGCCTGCTCGCCTTGACTTGAACCTCGAAAGGTGGGAGCGGAGCGGCGCAGATGGTTGCTCCGGAGCTGGCATGAACGAGCAAAAAGTACTCCTCATCGACAGCAACATCATGGATGTGCTGCGCGCTGAGCGGTCGCTCTCGGCGGCTGGCTTCCTGGTTGCGCGTCTGACGACGCCGAACGGTGCGCTGGCGAAGATTGAGTATGAGCGGCCCGATGCGCTGCTGCTCGACATCACGATGTCGCGGCTCAATGTGCAGGAGCTGCTGGACGGCGTGAAGTCGGACCCGTCGCTGGAGGACCTGGTGGTGGTGCTCTTCTCGGACCTCGACGCGGGCACGCTGCAGTCGATGTGCGTGGACCACGACATCCACGGCTACTACTCGAAGTCGATGGACATCGACCGGGTGGGCGCCTTCCTGCAACAGTTCTACGCCGAGGGCGAAGAGCCCTAGGGAGGCTAGTGCTTCTTGCGGCTTGGGTCGTCGGAGCGGTGGCGCTCGCTCTCGTCAAAGTCGAGGTCGGAGCGGTCGCCGGCGCGGAAGTCGGCGGAGCGGGCGGAGAGGGCCTGGAAGGCCATGCGGCTGCCGCGGCCGGAGTTCTCGAAGAGCAGGGAGGAGCCCTTCGACATGCCCAGGTCGTGTGCCTCGGTCATGGCTGAAAGGTCTGCGCTGAGGAAGACGAACTTCCAGTTGTCGGTCTTGGTCTTGGTCTCGATGAGCTTGCTGATCTGGTCGCGCCGGAACTCGGTGCTGGCGTTCTCGGCGCCGTCGGTGACGATGACGAAGACGAGGCCGGCGGGGCGGCTCTCTTCGGGGCGGTCGGAGAGTTCGCCCGCGAGCTGGTTGATGCCGCGACCGATGCAGTCGAGGAGCGGGGTGGAGCCGCGGGGGCGGAAGGTCTTGTCTGTGAGGAGCGGGACCTCCGCGATGGGGAGGTTGTGGTGGATGACCTCGAAGGGGTCTTCGGAGTCGAACTGGATGAGGGAGAGGGTGGCTGTGCCGGGCAGGGCCTTCTGGTCAGCGAGGAAGGTGTTGAAGCCTCCCACGATGTCGTCAGCGATGCTGGCCATGGAGCCGGAGCGGTCGAGGATGATGTGGAAGTGGGTTTGAAGCTGCATGACAGTCGCCTTACGCATGCTCTGTGCGGGGTGAGGCGGGGCGTCGCTGCGGATGCAACAGCGGCCCAACCAGGCACGAAGCGGGAAGATGTCCGACCCCAGATTCCGGAAGGCTCAGGTGAGCCAACCTTCGGACAGGGGCAACTTGAACACGCGCTGCGGAGCCGCAAGGCGAAAGTTCGGGCGGCTCAGCCGAGGCTGTCGAGGAGCTGCTGGGTGCGGGGGCGGTCGGTCTCGCGCTTGCGCTCTGCCCACATGTCGCGGGCCCGCTCGAGGAGGAGCGCGGCCTGGGCGGTGTCGCCGGCGGTGGCGGTGGCGGCGCCGATGAGTTCGAGTGGGAGCGCGTAGTCGGGGTCGACGAAGCCGGTGGCGTCGAGCTCGGTGAGGCTCTGTGAGATGCGGAGTTCCACAGAGCGGTGCGATTCGGATCTACCGCGCCGCCCCCGCCATCGCCAATGCGATCGCGACGGGATCGCGCTGCTTGCGGAGCACCTCAATGGTCTCAGGCGGCAGGTAGGCGGCTGCCGCGGCGAGCAGCTCTTCAACGGCTTTGTCGACGCCCTGCGCGACGCCCTGCGCGACGCCCTGCGCGACGCCCTGCGCGACGCCCTGCGCGACGCCCTGCGCGACGCCCTCTGCCTTGCCCTCCGCGCGCAGGCGAATCCGCTCCTTCACCTTCCACTTCTCGAACTGGACGAGCAGGTTATCGACCTCCCTATCGACCTCTTCGACAACAGACACATCGGTGTGATCGCGGTTCAACATGCGTTCCTCCTTCAAGATGATTCGTTTCAGTTTGTCGGACAACGTCGGGTCGGTCAAGATGTCCTCAAGACGTTGGAAATGCTCGGCATGCGAGGTCTTGGGGGCGGTGAGTCGCAGCACGGTTGTACCGGGCGCGACGGGTAGTTCGGTGGCCACTGCGATGATGGCCTGACCGGCCGCGCCGAGGTCGATGCACCACGAACCGGCGACGGGGCCGGGGGTCACAAAGCGGGCGAGTTCTCGGAGGCGGGCCTCCGGCCGCTGGTTGCAGAGGATGAAGAGGCGGGCCTCGCCAGGCAGGGTGCCTTCGGGGTTCACCAGCTGCGCTTTGGCGAAGTAGCTGTTGAGCATATCGAGGCTTAGGTGGCCGCTGCAAAACTCCACGGCCACGCGGCGTCCCGCGAAGAAGGGGCGGAAGGGGCCCCAGACGGGAGAATCGGCGGCGGCGCCCCAGACGAGCAGGTCGATGAAGAGGCTGTTGCGTGGCACTACGTGCTGCTCATGCAGCGCGTCTGCAGGCAGACCTGCACGCGTGACGGTGACGCTCCGCCGCTCGAGCGCGTTGCGTTCGGCGCGAGGCGGCGGCAGAGATGAAGGTGGAAGCGGGGGGAAGGGTGGGCGCGACATGTGACCTCACGAGGGGTGATGATCACTTGTCGGCGTCTGCGGCCCGGTGTTGCGGAGGTGGATGCGGATTTTTGGCAGGGGTGGGAGGGCCGCGCTGGTGGGTGATGCGACCATCTGCGGCGTTCCGTTGGAATGCGGAAATGTGCGTGGCCTGATTCCCAGGGCGTTGCCCTGGGCTGGTATGCGCTGCCCCGTTGGGGCAGGAATGGGTCAAGGGTCCTCTCACCCCAACGCCGGCGACCCCTCCACAATCTTCGTTGTTTCGACGTCTTTTCGTGGCTGCAGGCGCGGTAATGCCCAGACCTGCTAGGGCGCCCAGCCACTTTCTGCACGGCACCCCGCAACAACCGGTGACGAACGACGATAACTTCAGCGTCCAAGACTCCGAGGTCTGTCATGTTCGAGCGCAACATCGATCCACTGCTCCCCTCTCATCTCCACAACTGGGAGGAGTGGCGGGGTACCGCCTTCCTGCT
>CAIQPA010000686.1 GCA_903873545.1 uncultured delta proteobacterium | reverse complement strand
TGTCCGCCTCAGCGGCCCGCTCGACGAGCGCGCCGGCGGAGGGTTCTTCGCGCCGGCAGGGCGCGAGTTTGCAGCGCTGCTCGAGGATGTCCGGATGGCGGCCGTCGACCCGCGCGTGACCGGCCTCTACCTCGAGTTGAATGGCTGCTCGGGAGGGATCGCGCAGGCCTTTGAACTTCGGCTGGCGCTCGAGGAGCTGCGCACCGCGGGCAAGCAGGTGGTCGCCTACCTTGAGAGCGCCAACCTCATCGACCTCTACCTTGCCGGCGCCGCAGATTGGGTTGTGGCCTCTCCAACCGTTCAGCTTCTGAAGACGGGCGTTGGCGGCACCTCCTACTACCTCGCAGAGCTGCTGGAGAAGGCCGGCATCGAGGCGCAGTTCGTCCGCACAGGGCCGCACAAGGCCGGCCCGGAGACCTACCTGCAGAACGGCCCCTCCGACGAGGCGCGTGCGCAGTACGAGGCCTACCTGGACAGCGTCTCGGAGGAGCTCGTGCGTGGGATCGGACGGGGCGACGCAACCCTCATGGAGCGATGGCGCGCGCTCGCCTTAGCGGCGCCCGTGACGGCCGACGACCTCAAGACAGCCGAGATTGTGAATGAGATCGGCTACAATGACGAGGTCGCTGCGGCCTACCAGACGACCTTCTCGCGCCCGATCCTCTGGGCCGCCGAGGCCCCGTGGCGGCTAGAACGCCAGCATCGGTGGATGCAGGAGCCGGCGATTGGCGTGCTCCACATCGAGGGCGAGATCGTTGACGCCGCCTCGCCCTACGACCTCCTCGGAGGCGACCAGGTGGTCGACACTGCGACGGTCGTGGCGGCCGCCGACGCGCTCCGCGAAGACGACGCAGTAGCCGGTGTCATCATCCGCATCGACAGTCCTGGCGGCTCGGCGTGGGCGAGCGACGAGATGGCACATGCGCTCAAGGCCCTGGTGGCGAAGAAGCCGGTCGTTGTCAGTATGGGCTCGGTCGCTGCATCCGGTGGCTACTACGTCGCGAGCCTCGGCGTGCCCATCTATGCGCTCCCCACCACCTTGACCGGCAGTATCGGCGTCTACGCTGGCACCTTTTCGGCCGACGGCCTCTTCGGAAAGCTTGGGGTACATCCCGTCCGGACAGAGCGCGGCGGAACGACCGACCTGCTCGGGCCGCATACCTGGTCCGACGCGGAGCGGGCTGCGGTGCAGCGGAGTGTCGATGTGACCTACGACCGCTTCCTCGGCCTCGTCGCGACGTCGCGCGGGCTGACGGTGGAGGCTACGGAAGAGCTCGCCGGCGGGCGCATTTATGCGGGGAGCCGCGCGAAGGAATTGGGGCTCGTAGATACGCTCACCGGGTTCGAGGGGGCGCGCAACGCGCTCGTGGAGCAGCTCGGGCTGGACGGTGCGACGACGCCCCTCCGCCACCTCCCGGATGGCTCGCAGGGCCTCTCGCTGAGCGCCGGTCTTGGGCTCAGCGCAGCGCTCTCGGAGCCCCCAACGGCACCCCTCGCCGATGCCGTCATCGACGCGCTCGGGCTGGGCCGCCTGCTACGGCTGGTGCGCCCGCTGCTCTCGGCGCGAACTGCAGCGCCGATGATGCACTTCGACGGCCAGCTACCCGAACTCTAGGGCTTGTACTTGAAGTTGGCGTTGGCCGACTGGCCGGGCTCGATGCGGACAACGCGCTCCTCAGAGTAGGCGCGGGGTTCGACGAAGTAGACTTTGACCCGGTGGTCTCCGGGCGGGAGCGGGAGCCCATTGAGGGGGGTCTCGGAGGCGACCATCCGGCCGTCGACCCAGACCTGGCCATAGGGGATGGCGCGGACCGTCAGACTGCCGCTGAGCGATACCGGCGGCGCCTTGGGAGCAGAGGGCCGCTCACGCAGGGGCGGAGGGGGTGTCGTCACAGGTGCGGAGGGGCGCTCACGCTGCGGCACGGGCGGAGCTACCACCGGCGCGGCGGGACGCTTGACCGGCGGAGCAGCGACCGAAGGCGCAGCAGCCGGCTTCTTCGAGATGGTTGACGGGTTGACGGGCGAGCCGAAGACGTTTGCCGAGGCAGGCTTTGGAGCTTCGGTCACCTTGGGCGCGACGGCCTTGGCGAGCGGCGCGAGCGGCAACGAGATGGTCTTGCTCTTGGGCTCGCCCTGCCCCCAGGTGGCAGCGACGGTCGCCGACTGATAGCCGCCCAGGGTCGCGGTAACGGGGTGGGGCCGCGAGCTGTCGATTCCTTCGACGGTAACGGGCGACAGGCCGCGCATGACGCCGTCTACGGAGATTGCCGCGCCCGGTGGGGTGGAGAGCACCGTGAGGCTGCCCACGGCGGGCACGAGGGTGAGCATGCGCTGGATGGGCTGGCCGTCTTTGACGACGATGGTATCGTTGAGCGTCTGGTGCCCGGGGAGCGAGACCGCGAGTTTGTAGGCCTGTCCGAGCTGAAGATTGGGCACCGACAGGGGCGTGGCACCAGGGACGGGTTGACCGTCGAGGGTCACGGTAGCGCCCGCTGGTTGGCTATAGATGACCGCCGTGATGCCGCCGGTGGGCGTGACCGCCACCGCCACGGTGGGCGGCTCAGAGGGCAGTTCGGGCGCCTTGGGCGCTGCCGACTTGATGCCCAAGAAGATGAGCAGGAGCAGCGCTGCGGAGAGCGCGAGCGCCAGTCCAAGCACGAGGCCGCGCTGGCTCGGCTCGGCTTGCTGGCTGCCGACAATGACCGCGCGCGGCGCATCGGTGAGGGTCTTGGCGGGCTGGAGGGTCGCAACACCCGCGCCGTGGCTCGGCGACCCCTGCTTGGCGGCCGCGCCGCCCTGCCAGACGTTGGTCTTCGCGTCGTTGTCACCGAAGAGCGAAGCAGGCGGCGGCGGAAGCACCGGGGCTGCGGGCGCGGAGGATGGGACAACCACCGGAACCGTAGGGGCCGATTTCGATGACGGGGTGTAGGCAGAGCCGACAATCCGCGTTGGGGCGTCGTCGAAGTCGGCGGCGGTCGCTTCAGGCTTGCCCTCCGCCTGCAGCCCAGACGCTGCGACCGGCGGCGGGACAATGCCAAGCGATGCGCCTGTGTGGGGGGCTGTCGCGGTCGCGGGCGGCGGGGCAATGCCAAGCGATGCGCCGGTGTGGGGGGCTGTCGCGGTCGCGGGCGGCGGGGTAATGCCAAGCGATGCACCGGTGTGGGGGGCTGTCGCGGTCGCGGGCGGCGGCGTCACCGCAAGCGATGCTCCCGTGTAGAGCGCCGTCGAGTTGACCGGCGGCGGTGCAACAGGCGCCGAGGCGGCGGAGGCGCTCGACGACGAGGGTGGCTCAGGAAAGGCGAATCCTTGGACAGTTACGTTGGCAGGCTGCGGCGGACGAGGCGCCGCGAAGGCAGAGAGGCCGGGGCTCGACATGCCTGGTAGCGGCGCCGGGATCGCGGCTGAGTTGGCGGACAATGGCGGCGCAGGGGGCACGCCGAGCGCTGCGGCAACAGCGGGCGCAGCGGGACGCTCGCCTGGGTCGGAGAGTTGCGCGGAGGTCGCAGAAGGCCGCTGAAAAAAAGCATCGGAGAGCAGAGGGTCGTTCTCTGCAGGCGGCTG
>CAIQPA010000685.1 GCA_903873545.1 uncultured delta proteobacterium | reverse complement strand
GCCTGCTGTGCACGGAGCGCCTCTGTCTCTTTGCGCGCCTTCTCGAGCTCGGCCTGCTGTGCACGGAGCGCCTCTGTCTCTTTGCGCGCCTTCTCGAGTTCGGCCTGTGCCGCTGCAGCCTCCTTTCGGGCCTTGTCGGCGTCGGCCTTTGCCCGCTCGGTCTCGGCCTGCGCGGCGCTGTTCACCGATTCGCTCTTCGTGTTGCCCTGCGCCTGCTGCGCCCGGAGCGCCTCTGTCTCCTTGCGTGCCTTCTCGAGCTCCGCCTGTGCGTCGGCAGCCTCCTTTCGCGCCTTTTCGGCGTCGGCCTTTGCCCGCTCAGTCTCGGCCTGCGCGGCGCTGTTCTGCGCCTGGCTGTTGGAGCTTCCCTGCGCCTGCTGTGCGCGGAGCGCCTCGGCCTCCTTGCGTGCCTTCTCAAGCTCGGCCTGTGCCGCTGCAGCCTCGCTGCGCGCCTTGTCGGCGTCGGCCTTCGCCCGCTCGGTCTCGGCCTGCGCGGCGCTGTTCACCGATTCGCTCTTCGTGTTGCCCTGTGCCTGCTGTGCACGGAGCGCCTCGGTCTCCCGCTTGGCCCTCTCTGCCTCCGCCTTTGCCTCCGACGCCTCCCGCTTCGACTGCTCCGCCTGCGCTGCGGACCGGCGCTCTGCCTCGGCCTGCGCCGACTTCGCCGCGGAGAGCTCCGCCTTGGCCCGCTCCGCCTCCGCCTTGGCCTCCGCCATCTGCTGCGCCGACGCAGCCTCTGCCGCTGCCCGTCCAGCCCGCAGCACCTCCAGCTCCCGACGCATCCGCTCTACCTCAGCACGGCTCGCCGCGACCTCGCGCGCCGCCGTCGCCTCTGCGTCTGTCCGCCGCGCCAGCGCCTCCGCCGCATCACGCTGTGCACGCTCCGCCTCATCCCGCGCCTTCGCCGCGGTCGACAGCGTCTCCGCCGCCTTGCGCGTCGACTCCGTCGCAAGCCGCTCGCGCTCGCCGGCCTCGCGAACCTTGGTTGCCTCATCCGCCGAGTTCTTCGCGGTACGCCGCGTCGTCTCCGCCTCCGCCAGCACACGCTCAGCGTCGGCCTGCGCGCGCTTGGCGTCGGCCTGCGCCTTCGCCTCATCGATGCGCCTCGCGGCCAAGGTCGCCTCCGCCTGGGCCTTGGCGGCCTCTGCTCCTGAGCGCTGACGTGCCGCCTCAGCGAGCGCTGCGTCGGCCTGCTCGCGCGCCTTCCGCGCCTCCTCCGTCAGCCGCGCCTGCTCCTGCGCCGCACGCTCACGCTCCTTGGCCCGCTCCGCCTCTGCCGTCAGCGCCGCAGCCTGCTGTTCGCCCAGCCGGCGCTCCACCTCCGCTACCCGCGCGTCGCGCTCCTTGGCGCCCGCGCCAGCCTCTTGACGGGCCCGCTCCGCATCGCGCCGCGCCGCCGCTGCGGCCTCCTCGGCCTTCTGTCGCTCCGTCTCTGCCTGCGCCGCATCGCGCCGCGCCTGCTCCAACAGCCGGCGGTTCTCCTCCGCCTCGGCCTTCGCCCGCTCGCTCTCCTGCTTCGCCGCCTCTTCGGCCTTCAGCCGCTCCGCCTGCAGCGCCCGCTCCGAGTTCAGCGCCGCCTCGAGCTGTGCCAGCCGAGTCCGGTCGGCATCGCGCGTCGCGATGGAGTCGCGCAGCACCGTCTGCTCGTTTCGCAGCGACACCATCTCCGCGTCGCGCCGCTGGAGGTCGGCTGTCAGCTTCGCCAGCGCCTCGTCGGCCTTCCGCTTCGCGGCCGTGTCCTGCGTCGTCTGCGACTGTTGCGCTGCAACGAGCCGCTCCCGCTCCGCAGCCACCTCCGCCCGCGCCCGGTCCATCGAACCGAGCTGCTCCTCGCGCCGCTTCACCTCGCCCTGCAGCGACTCCACCTCCGACCGAAGCGCCGTCAGCTGCCCCGCCAGCGCGTCCCGTTCGGCCCGTGCGCCCGCGAGCGACTCACGCTCCTCGCGCAGCTTGGCGATCGCATTGTCGCGCTGCTTCAGCTCCTCCATCAGGCTCGCAGAGGCCTGCTTGCCGCTCCGCTCCGCCTCCGCAGACTGCTTCACCAGCGCGTCGCGCGCCTCGGCCTGCTTCCGCAGCTCCGCGTCGCGGTTCGCCAGCTCGTTCTGCAGCGTGCCCAGCCGCGCCATCGTTGCCTGGTCCTGCTTCGAACGCACCACCAGCTCGTTCCGCTCGCCCTCGAGCCGCGAACGCGCCGCCTCCAGGTCGGCGATCTGCGCATCCCGCGCCGCCAACTGGGCCGCCAGCCGGTCGCGCTCCTGCGCGAGCTCCGCCGTCCGCTTCTGGTCGCCGGCCGCCTGCGCCCGCTTCTGCTGTTCCAGCTCTGCCTGCTGCGCCCGAACGGTCTCCTGCTGCCGCGTCAGCTCGTCATTCCGGCTCTCCAGCGCGGCAGAGGCCGCCTTGAGCTCACGGTCGCGCGCTGCAAGCTCCGCCCGCTGTTTCTCTAGGTCGCCCTTGAGCCGCGCCAGCTCGTCGTTGTCGCGCGCCAGCCCCGAGGCCCGCTCCTGCGTCTGCTTCCGCTCCGCCTCGAGCGCCTGCTGGCGCGCCGCCAGCGCCTCGCGCTCCTTCGCCAGACGAGCCAGCTCCTCTGCATTCGACCCGGCGCTCGCGGTCGCCGATTTCTCCTTCTCGCGGCTGGCCGTCAGTGCAGCCTCCAGGTCGCGCTCCCGCGCCGCCAGCTCCGCCCGCCGCTCGGCAAGCTCGCGCTGCTCGCCATCGAGCTTCTGCTCCAGCGCCCGCACCCGCTCCGCCGCCTCGCGCGCTGCCGCCGACTGCTCGGAGCCTCCCGCGACCGGCCCGCCCACCAGCTTGATGATGAGGTCGTTCCCGGCGCCTGTCACATCGTACAGCACGCCCGCGCCAAGGGTCAGCACCAGCCGCTGTGTGTCGCGCTGCCCGTCGGGCTCACGCTCCAGCTCCAGCGCCGAAACCCGGATGCCGTCGGGCTTCGGAAGCGCCAACGCACCGGCCGCCGTGCTCCGCGAGATATCCACAAAGAGCCGCAGCGGGCTCCGCAGCGCAAAGACCGAATAGGTCGGCGCCTCGTCGCCCCGAACCCGGATGACCGTCTCGTCCGGCGCATGCCGCAGCTCCACCGCCGTCAGGTCGTTCACCTCCGCGGCGGCCGCAGGCGGGGCGCCCGCAAGCAGCGTGAGGGATAGCGTACCGGCACGCAGCAGTCGGGTGAGGTTGGATCGCATGCAGCAGCGGAACGGTGCGGGGATAGAAATCGGTCTGCCAACTTCTACGGATCCTGCCGATCGGCGCAAACTTTTGGCCCTCGTCCGACCTCTCCGCAGGCCTCGTCCGTTGCAGCGAAAGTGCGATATCAAACTACCGGAGGTTGTTTTCCCACACCATTGACGTGACAATGTTTGCCGATAGGAATGTTATGGCGTTTTAAGAACTCAATTTCTTTTGCCTCAGAAGGGACATCGGACCCCGAGACGGAGTTGCTGGCTTCATCTGGCGTTCTCCTGTTTCCTTCTGAGGGGTCTTGATGTCATTTTTGTTTTTGCGGCCAGTTTCTTCGAATCGTCTCATTTCGCTCGCGTTAGCAACACTCCTGCCGGCCTGCGTCGCCGAGCAGGAGCCAGCACCGCAGGGTGCCCTCCCAGATGTCGGCCTCAACCCCGATCAGGCCGCTCCTGATGGGGGCCTCTTGATGCCCGATGCGGCGGTTGCCTTCACCGCTGCACCTGACGCTGCAGACGAGACTTCCGAACTGACCACGCTCGCCGAGTTCCGCGGCACCGTCGACGTGGCCACCGGCACGATGCGCCTCACCGTTCTCGACGGCGACGCCGTGACCGACGCTGGCCTGCGCCGCGCCCAGCAGGGGCTCTGCGCCCTGACCATCGTGCAGGACGGTGTGCCGGGCTCCGGCCCGGCCAACTCGATGGAGCTGGTGACAGGCACCACGGGGCTCGACGCCGCCTGCGACGGCTACCTGGCCTCGCCCCTCTTCTGCGGCGCAGTCACGGTGCGCTCCTTCTACGCGACTGCGCAATCGCAGGTCTTCGCGCAGATTCTGGCGCTCGCACCCTCCACAGGCTTCTCCGTCCAGAACGGCGATGTGGTCCCGGGCGCCTCCAGCGGCATCGGCTCGTGGGCCTACGGCGACCTCAGCGCCGCCGCGTCGGCGCCGACAAACGAAGGCGTCCGCAACTGGGTCTTCGCCCGCTCGGGCGGCAACTTCACCTTCACGGGCCGGCTCGTGGCAAACGTTCCGGAGCTCTGCGACGGCCTCGACAACGACTGCGACGGCCTGACGGATGAGGGCAACGGCTGCCGCACCCAAGGTCAGGCTTGCACGGCCTCGTCCGACTGCGTTAGCCCGCTCACCTGCACAGCCGGTCTCTGTGCGCCCACGGTCTGCCCGGCGGGAGAGCATCTGGAGGGCGCCTTCTGCCTCTCCGACACCCGCACCTGCACGCTCACCGGCGGTGCTGGGGAGCAGGTCTGGAACGGGTCCGGCTGGGACCTCTGCGTCGCCTCCTCCTGCGATTCCGCCTACGCGCTCGTCTCAGGCAGCTGCCAGCTGGTTGTCTGCGGCGACGGCATCGCGCGGGGCAGCGAGGGATGCGATGACGGCAACGTCTCGAACGGCGACGGCTGCAGCGCGGTCTGCGCCTCGGAGACGGGCTACATCTGCTTCGGCGCGCCGAGCGTCTGCCAGGGGATCTGCGGCGACGGCATCGTGGCCGGCGCGGAGGCCTGCGACGACGGCAATGTGGAGAACGGCGACAGCTGCAGTGCCACCTGCCAGTGCGGCACCGGCTTCCACCTCGAAGGTGGCGCCTGCATCAGCGACACCCGCAGCTGCCTGCCGCCGCCACCCGGTATCGCAACTGGCACCCAGACCTGGAGTGGGAGCAGTTGGGGCATCTGCCTCGCCGCGACCTGCGCCACGGGCTACCATCTGGAAGGCGGCGCCTGCCCCCGCAACCCGGTCGCCTACGTGGTGAACGAGTATCTCGGCACCGTCTCGGTCATCGACACCATCACCCAGCTGGTGACGACCACCATACCCGTCGGGGTCACGCCTCGATGGGTGACCGTGAACAGCAGCGGCACCTTCGCCTACGTCACCAACACAGACAGCGGGTCGGTCTCGGTCATCGACACAGCGTCCAACACGGTCACCTCGACCATCGCGGTCGGTGTCGGGGCCTCTGGCATCGCCTTGTCGCCGACAGCGGCCACAGCCTTCGTCGCCAGTTATCTCATATCTAAGCTTTCGGTCATCAACACCGCGACGAACCAGGTCACCGCCACAATCGACGGCGTTGGTGCCTCTCCCAACCGCGTCGCGGTAAACCCGGCCGGCACGCTTGCCTATGTGGCAGATCGCATCGTTGGAGGGGTCTCGGTCATCGATACTGCCACCAACACGATCACGGCCAACATTGCTGTCGGAGATCCAGCAGATCCGGGGTTCGACTACACGCCAACGGCCGATATTGCGATCAACAGCGCAGGTACGTTTGCCTACGCCCTTGTCGGCGCCAGCCCATTCAGTGACAACGACATGTTCAGCAAGATTGTGGTCATCGACTTGGCAACCAATACGGTCATTGCCCGCGTGTCTGTCGGTGGCATGAGCATGAGCGACTGGGGCGCCATCGCCGTGAACCGCTCGGGGACGCTTGTCTATGCGAGCATCTATGGGAGCCAAACGGTCAGCGTCTTCGACACCGCCACGAACACGGTGGTTGCCGACGTTGCGGTGGGGAACCTGCCCACCTCCGTCTCGATGGGTCCCACAGACGCCACCCTCTATGTCACAAGCTTGGCGAACGACTCCGTGTCGGTGATCGACACGGCGACGAACACGGTGACCGCCACCATCCCGGTTGGCATCCATCCGGTCGCGATCGCGGTCTTCACCGCTCCAACCCCCCTGGCCAACGGCACGCTCTGCAACCGGAACGCCGAGTGCGACTCAGGCTACTGCAACACGAGTCCTCCCGGTACCGCGAACGATCTCTGTGCTACCGCTATCTGCGGCAACGGCGTCACCGAGGGCAGCGAGGGCTGCGACGATGGCAATCTCGTAGACACCGACTTTTGCACGGCCACCTGCACGCCTGCTGCCTGCGGCGACGGCATCCTTCTGGACCTCTATGAAGAGTGCGACGACGGCAACCTCCTCACCGAGGAGTGCATCTACGGCGAGGCTTCGTGCGTCGTCTGTGACGATGCCTGCGCGCTCTTCGCTGGCGAAACCGACTTCTGCGGCGATGGCATCCTCGATGCCGCCGAGCTCTGCGACGATGGCAACACCGCCGATGGCGATAGTTGCAGTGCCACCTGCCAGTGCGGCACCGACTTCCACCTCGAAGGTGGCGCCTGCATCAGCGACACCCGCAGCTGCCTGCCGCCGCCAACCGGCATCGCCACGGGCACCCAGACCTGGAGCGGAACCAGCTGGGCCATCTGCCTCGCCGCGACCTGCGCCACGGGCTACCATCTGGAAGGCGGCGCCTGCCCCCGCAACCCTGTCGCCTACGTGGTGAACGAGTATCTCGGCACCGTCTCGGTCATCGACACCGTCACCCAGCTGGTGACGACCACCATCCCCGTCGGGGTCACCCCTCGTTGGGTGACCGTGAACAGCAGCGGCACCTTCGCCTACGTCACCAACGCAGACAGCGGATCGGTCTCGGTCATCGACACCGCCACAAACACCGTCTCCGCCACCGTGGCCGTCGGTCAGAGCCCCAGCGGTATCGCGCTGTCTCCGACGGGCAGCAGCGCCTACGTCACAAACTACGGACACTCCTCCCTCTCGGTGTTCAACACCACATCCAACTCCGTCACAACCAACTTCCTTATCGGCGGTGGTCCTTTGAGAGTCGCGGTAAACCCGGCCGGCACGCTCGCCTATGTCGCGATGCTATACAGCCCCACAATGCCCGTGATCGACACAGCGACGAACACGGTGACCGCCACCATCCCCCTCGGAACCAGCTCCGGGCCTGGTGAGAGTGGCGCGGCCGATATTGCGATCAACAGCGCCGGTACGCTCGCCTACGCCCTCGTCGGCGCCAGCCCATTCAGTTCGAACGACATGTTCAGCAAGATTGTGGTCATCGACTTGGCAACCAATACGGTCATTGCCCGCGTGTCTGTCGGTGGCATGAGCATGAGTG
>CAIQPA010000684.1 GCA_903873545.1 uncultured delta proteobacterium | reverse complement strand
TCAGTGCGCGCCGGCGCTGAGAAGGGCGCCTAGGGCTGAGTGACCAGCGGCGGCGTCTCCGGTGCTGGGCACCTCTCCCAGCACGAATCGAACTGGGCCTGACCGGAGGCAACGCAGAGTTCGTCGCCGTAGCCGAAGTCTCCGTAGCTTCTGCAGGCCTCGGTGACGGCGTTTGCGGCGGAGCGGCATTCACTCTCGCAGGTCACGCCGGTGGTCGGTGAGACAGTGACGACGTCGACCGCCGCAGGAGATTGTGCCACAGGCGCAGACGAGCCCTCTGCTTCGCCGGCGCAGCTGTCGTAGATGACCTCGCCGCCAAAGGTGCAGCGCATGCCCCCGAACTGGGGGTTGTAGAGGTCGTTCAGTCGGCAGTTGTCGAGCGCGATCCACAGCGTTGCGTCGGCACTGGAGATGACTGGATCTCCGTTGCAGCGGAAGCCGTTGTAGAGGGCTGTGACGGCCTCCTCCGCGCCGCCGCTGGCGCAGCTCGTTGCGCAGATATCCAGCGCCTCGGAGGCAGCTGCCATGCAGTCGTCGTCCGACATCGACCCACCCGTGAGGCAGTACTGCGCCGCCGCGTTCGCCATGATGCGGCAGTCGGAGTTGCAGATCGCGGGCTCGGCGGTTGTGTCCTCCGCGCCAGCGCCCGACCCAGCGGCCGCCATTTCGCCTCCTGCAATCCGCTCGATGCAGTTGCCCAGCAGGCAGGCGCGGCCCGCTTCGCAATCGTCGTCGCTCTCGCATCCTGCCACGCAGAGGCTGGTCGTCACGCCGGCCGTGCCGCAAGAGGGCGCAAGGAGTTCCACCTCGTCGGCCCGCGCACACCGGGCGGTCGGCCCAAGCGCGGCGCATTCGTCCGGATCGCAGGGGAGGGTGCAGATGCTGCAGGTGCAGCTGAGCTCGCCGCACGGGATGTCGGAGGAGCAGTAGCGGAGCCAGTTTGTGTTGCTGTCCAGCCGTGGCGCGACCGATGGCGGCCCGCCTGCCTCGCCGCAGGCCGCGAAGAAAATGACCACTGCAATGAGCTTGAGAAGATGCCTCATCCTTCGACCTCCGTTTCGGCCTCATCGGCTGCGTTAGCGGCTCCGTCTGGCGTTGTCTCCAAGACCGCGTCCTGGACCGTCTGGCCGAAGTAGAAGTGGACCTTGCGCTTGCGTGACTCCGGGATGGGGTTCTCCCGGTTGTGGGCCGCCACCTTCTCCCAGAGCCGGTTCACATCGCCGCGCACGGTCCGGAGCAGCGCATAGACCTCCTCCTCGTGCGGGTGGCCGGGGTAGATGTCGAAGCCGAGCGTCGCGCCACCCACGGTGTCTTGCGGGAGCGAGATGCCGCTGCCGGCCTGCAGCTTGGTCACGATGGCGGTGCAGACCGTCTGGTAGTGGTCGATGACCGCGCCGGCCCAACCAACCGCCGCACCGACGGGCACGGTCACCGTGGAGGCCCGGTAGCGCGTCGTGGCCTCCGACGAGCCGCTGTCGCCCGCGCGCTCCGGTTCGATGCGGCCGGAGGCGCAGAGGTCGGCAAGCGCCGCCGTGATGACCTCCTCCTTCCAGCCCGTCACCGAAGCAATCTCGCCGAGCGTCGCGCCGCGCCGCCGGTAGATGAAGACCCAGAGCAGCGTCGCGATTTCGTCGCGGTCGAGCTCGCGCAGCGCGGCCGCGGAGT
The DNA here is from genome assembly GCA_903873545.1 of uncultured delta proteobacterium. Lineage (GTDB taxonomy): Bacteria > Myxococcota_A > Bradymonadia > REDH01 > REDH01 > CAIWGR01. The sequence continues at coordinate 226 of CAIQPA010000684.1, read as the reverse complement.
CATCTCTTGGACTGAGCCGATACACGGCCTGCGGACCCCTGCCGCGCCGCTCCAAGACCCCGCTACCGAGCAGGTCGTTGAGGACGGCGGCGACGTTGTCTTCGCCATCCACCGCGAACCGCTTCATGAGGCGCTGGCGGGTGGTATCGGGGTGCTTCTCCAGGTGGTCGAGCACGGCCTCCCAGAGCGTGCGGTGGGCGGCAGAGGAGCTCTCCGAGAGCCGCTG
>CAIQPA010000683.1 GCA_903873545.1 uncultured delta proteobacterium | reverse complement strand
TCCGAACTCGTCGCCTGCGAGGATGCGGACCGAGTTCTTGCCGGTCGGTAGCGCGGTGGTCCGCAGGTGGATGGTCCCAGCCTCCGGGTCGACCTCGACCGTGACGGTGCGGCTGCCGACCGTGGCGATGATCTGCGCGGCGTCGAGGGGTACGCCGTCGGAGGCGGCAACGAACTGTGCGGTCACCTCCACGGTCGTCGCGTCGGAGGTTGCGGAGAGGGTGTAGAGGTCGGGCGTGTCGCAGTCCGCGATGGCGAGCAGCCGGTTCTCTGAGCCGCCGACCCACTTGGTGTCGTAGCCTGCTGCAGCGACCGAAGCGGGCACCTCGGAGCCGTCCCACTCCCAGCTTCCGTCGATGAAGAACTTGTAGCCATACTCGCCGGGCGCGGCATCGACCGAACCCTCGAAGGTACCGTTGCCGTCGGGGTCGGTGAGCTGCGTCGCGCTGGTCGAGAAGCCGTTCCACTCTCCCGCCGCAAAGACGGTTGCGGGGTTTCCGGGCGGGTCGAAGGAGAGGCGTCCAAGGCAGTCTTGGACGGGGTAGGGGAAGGCGGGCGTGCCGGTGTCGCCGCCGGTGTCTGCGGTGGTATCCGCGGTGGTATCGGCGCCCGAATCGGCCGTGGTGTCGCTGCCGCTGTCGGAGGCATCACCGCCCGCGTCGTCGAGGCCCGCATCGGCGCCGCTGCCGCCGTCCGAGCCATCCTCGGTTCCGGTATCTGCAGCGGTGTCGCCGGTCGCATCCTCGCCGCCCGTCGCGGTGTCTGCGGTGCCGGTATCCTCCGCCACGAAGAGGCAGATCGGCGCCGCTGCGCAGCCGTCATCGAGGCAGTCGAGCAGGCCATCTTCATCGTTGTCGAGGCCGTCGTCGCAGCTCCGCTCGCTGAGCCCTTCGTCGGTCGGCGAACTCTTCTCGATGATCGCACAGCCGGAGAGGGCAAGGAGGGCGGAAAGGGCCAGGAGGTTGCGCTGCGTCATGCGTGAACCGGGGGTCGAAGGAGATAGGCGCGAGGTAGAGCCTCTAGGCAGCCTCGGCAAGTTGGGCAGCCCCTCACCGCTGCTCGGCGGCCCGCTTCTTTGCCGCCGCGAGGACCGGCAGCCGCAGCGCCCCGCTCTTTGCCAGCCGCTTGGCTGTCTCGAGCGGGAGCCGCGCGACGAGCCGCTCCGCCACATGCACCGGCGTCACAGGGTTCTGCACCAGCGCCAGCACCACGGCCGGGTCGCGGTGCAGCGCATCGCGCTCCGCCACCGCCACGACGAACTGGCCGCTCACGCTCCCGGACGAGAGCAGCTGCGCCAGCTCGCGGCCGCCGAGCTGCGCGTTCTGCAGCACAAGCGGATGGAGCGAGGCATCGCGGTCGCGCAGAATCTGCCGCCGCTGCGACTCGCTGCCGAACTTTGCCCAGTGCATCTTCTCGGGCCGCGACAGGCTCTCAAACTGCTTGAAGAGCGGGGCATCGGCGCCGGCTGCTTGCGGTGCCACAGCGCCCGCAGCCGCCGCACGCGGCTCGTTGGAGGGCAACTTCGCGGCCACCACGGCCAGCGCGAGATCGCCCGTCGGCGTCACGGTGAGCACCTGGCCCTCGGCGGTCCCGATGGCCGCGCCATCCACCAC
>CAIQPA010000682.1 GCA_903873545.1 uncultured delta proteobacterium | reverse complement strand
GACGGCTTCTACTACGACTTCGACCTGCCCCGCTCGCTCACGCCCGACGACCTCGCCGACATCGAGGCGCGCATGGAGCGCATCGTGAAGGGCAACTTCGAGTTCAAGACCTGGAACGTACCGTCGGAGGAGGCCATCGCCTACTTCAAGGAGCGCAACCAGCAGTACAAGATTGAGCTCATCCAAGACCTCGGCGTCCCCGAGGTCCGCTTCTACCAGCAGGATAGCTTCGTCGACCTCTGCGGCGGCCCCCACGTGCGCCGCACGGGCGAGTGCAAGGCCTTCAAGCTCATGCGCGTCTCGGGCGCCTACTGGCGCGGCGACTCGACCAAGCCCATGCTGCAGCGCATCTACGGCACCGCCTGGAAGAACAAGTCCGACCTCGCCAGCTACCTTGAGCTCCTCGAGGAGGCCAAGCGCCGCGACCACCGCAAGCTCGGCAAAGAGCTCGACCTCTTCTCGTTTCATCAGGAGTCGCCCGGCGCCATCTTCTGGCACCCGCGCGGCTGGCAGATCTACCGCGGCCTCCGCGACCTCTGGCGCGACATCCACACCGCCGAGGGCTACGTCGAGATCTGCAACCCCATCATCTACAACAAGTCGCTCTACGAGACTTCCGGCCACTGGGAGCACTACAACGAGCACATGTTCAAGGTGGAGTCGGAGGGCGAGGTCTTCTGCATCAAGCCGATGAACTGCCCCGACACGATGCTCTTCTTCAAGACGCGCAAGCACAGCTACCGCGACCTTCCGCTGCGCGTCTCGGAAGGCCAGATCCTGCACCGCAACGAGCTCTCCGGCGCGCTCAACGGCCTGCTCCGCGTGCGCCAGTTCGCGCAGGATGATGCCCACCTCTTTGTGACCGAGGAGCAGATCGAGAAGGAGATCACCAACGGCGTTGGCATGATCGAGCGCATCTATGCCCTCTTCGACCTCAAGTTCCGCGTGAAGCTCTCCACCCGTCCCGCCGACTTCATGGGCGAGCCGGCCCTCTGGGACGAGGCCGAGGCCGCGCTTGAGCGGGCGCTCAACACCAACAACATCCCCTTCATCGTCAATCACGGCGACGGCGCCTTCTACGGCCCCAAGATCGACTTCGACGTCATCGATGCGCTCGGCCGCAAGTGGCAGTGCGCCACCATCCAGCTCGACTTCCAGCTGCCTCACCGGTTCGAGCTCACCTACACCGATCGCGAGAACACGCAGAAGACGCCCATCGTCATCCACCGAGCCATCTTCGGCAGCCTCGAGCGGTTCATCGGCATCCTCATCGAGCATGTCGCCGGCGCCTTCCCCACCTGGCTCGCCCCGGTGCAGGCCGTCATCATGCCGATCAGCGATGAGCAGGTGGACTACTGCCATGCCGTCGCGGCCCGCTTCCGCGCCAAGGGCCTTCGCGTAGAGGTCGACGACCGCAACGAGAAGCTGGGCTACAAGGTCCGCGAGGCCGAGCTGCTCAAGACCCCCTACATGCTCGTTGCAGGCCGCCGCGAGGCGGAGGGCAACTCCTTCTCGGTGCGGAACTTCTCGGTCGGTGATCGCGGCGCCATCGGCGTCGACGAGATCGAGGCGGAGCTGCTGCACAAGGTGGCGAACCGCGAGTTCGACGTGAAGCTCAAGACCATCAGCTGGTCGCACGAAGAAGAGACCGAGACCGACGAGTCGGGCTACTAGCCTCCGCTAGGGCTCCACATCGTAGAACCGGTAGTCCTCGCCCTTGCCGTTCCGGAAGACCAGCTCTGACCCCTCACGGGCGACGAGATACTCCGGCGCGAGGGTGATCTTTCCGCCACCGCCCGGCAGGTCGATGGCGAACTGGGGCACACCCATGCCCGAGATGCGGCCACGCAGGAACTTGATGATCTCGAGTCCCTTGGCGAGCGGCGTGCGCAGGTGGGTGATGCCGAGCGCCATGTCGGCCTGGAAGATGTAGTAGGGGCGGCAACCCTGCTTGAGGAGCCAGCGGTTGAGTTCAAGCACGGTCTGCGGGTCGTCGTTGATGCCGCGCAGCAGCACCATCTGGTTGCCGAGGTTGCAGCCCGCGTCGGCCAGCATGCGGAGGGCCTGCGCGGCCTCGGGCGTGCACTCGCGCGGGTGGTTGAAGTGGGTGTGGAGGTAGAGCGGGCGCACCTGCCGCAGGATGGCGCAGAGCTCAGGCGTGATGCGCTGCGGGAGCGTCACGGGGTTGCGGGTTCCGAGCCGGATGACCTCGACGTGGGGGATGGCGCGGAGGCGGAGCAGGATCTCGCCGAGCCGGTCGTCGGAGAGGGTGAGCGGGTCGCCGCCGGAGACCAGTACGTCGCGCACCTCGGGGTTGGCGGCGATCCAGTCGAGCCCGCCCGCGATCTCGTCCTTGGTCGAGGCTGATTCGGGGTTGGCCACCTTCCGTTTGCGCGTGCAGTGACGGCAATAGACGGGGCAGTTGTGGGTAACATAGAAGAGCACCCGATCGGGGTAGCGATGGGTGATGCCGGGAACCGGCATGTGGCTTTCTTCCGCGAGCGGATCGGCCAGCTCGAACGGGTAGGTGAGCAGCTCTCCGGCCTGCGGGATGGACTGCAGCCGGATGGGGCAGTTGGGGTTCCCGTGCTCGCTCAGCGAGGCATAGTAGGGGGTGACCGAGACGAGGAAGGTCTCCGCGGAGCGGACGAAGGTATCGCGCTCGCCGTCGGTGAGGCCGAAGACCCGGTCGAGTTCGCCGAGCCCGCGCAACCGGTGACTCTGCTGCCAGCGCCAGTTGCTCCAGTCGGCATCGGTCACCGCATCGAAGGGCGCCCGGCGGCTCATTCCTGCTCCATCCATCGACAGAACTTAGGACTGCAGAAGCGTCTGCAGCGCCTCGTTCGACGACCGGAGGTCGACGCTGAGTAGCATCACGACTGCATCGAAAATCGCCTGCGCAGTGGCATCGCCTTCGGTGCAGGCGGACTCGAGTCGCAGCCCATCGAGCGCAACAAGCACCGTTGTCTCTGCCACCGGAAATGCATGCTCCACGAACTCGCCCAAGATGAGCCGACCGAGTCCTGCGATCTCGCGCCTCGGCACCGCGAGCTGGGGCATAATCCGGAGCTCACTCCCACCACCATGCAGCGCGCCCGACACAACGAGGAAGGCGGTGCGGGGCGCCTCAGCGCGGAGCGTGAAGGTGGTACCCGCCGCGACGGTGATGGCCTCCGGCGCGCCGAAGACAGCCTCGAGCTGCGCGGAAGTCACGCCCTCAAGCGGCGTCTGAAGTGAGTTCCAGGAGAGCAGCATCAGACCCACCGCAGCGGCAAGAGGAGTTCGCGCGCCTCG
>CAIQPA010000681.1 GCA_903873545.1 uncultured delta proteobacterium | reverse complement strand
GACTCGGTGCGGGAGCAGGCGGACAGGCAGGGGATTGCGCTGTCGGTCGAGGTCGATGCGGCTGCGCGCTATGTGATGAGCGAGACGCGGGCACTCACCTACGTGATCCGCAACCTGGTGGAGAACGGTATCAAGTACACGGGGCGCGGCGGACGGGTCACGCTCCGAGCCGACGTGGCGGAGACGGGAGAGCTGCGCATCGCGGTGAGCGACACCGGTATTGGCATCGCGAAACAGCACCTGGGGCGCATCTTCGAACGGTTCTACCGGGTAGATCCGGGCCGCAGCCGCGACATGGGTGGCACGGGGTTGGGTCTTGCGATCGTGAAGCACTTTGCGACGGCGCTGGGCGGCAGCGTGGAGGTGGCTTCGGAGCCGGGCCATGGCTCGGTCTTTACGCTGCTGGTGCCGCCTGCGAGCTGGAATCCGCCAGACGAGGATGACCCGACACGCTCGCTCCTCAACGGGTGAGCCGCGAGGCCTCTAGGCGGCGCTAGCGGCGGCGCTTTGGCGGGGCGGCAACCGGGCGTGGGCCTGCTCCCCGGGGAAGGCGCGCACTGCCCCCCATGCCGCTCAGGCGGGCGGCTGGCGAATCCGCGAGGAACTTGGCGGTCCGGGCAGCGGCCGCGGCATCTTTGATCTGCTGCTCGGTCATGGGCAGCGCAATGCCGGAGCCCTCTGCTTCGGGGACGATGTCGCCTCCGCCCTCCCCTTCGCCCGCCGGTTCGATCGCGAGGACGGCCGCCGCGAGCTCTTCCTCACTCGGGGCTGCGAGGTCTGCGACAGCAGCGGCATCGCCGCTCTGGTTGGCGAATCGGATGCGTTCGCGGAGGCCGCGGGCCACCTCGGCCTCGCTGAGTCTGCCCCGCTTGCCCATGCCGCGAATGGTGTAGTTGACGACCTCTTGGAACCAGGGCGGGACGCCCGTCTGGCGCTGGTTCTCGCGGCGCAGCGGCGCGGGCGAGATGCTGCTGATCCAGACCGACTCCGCGAGCGTGAGCTCGTGCGGCCTCTTGTTGAAGTAGTACTTTGCCGCGTCGGCGAGGCCGTTGATGCCTTTGCCCCACTCGATCATGTTGAGGTAGACCTCGAGGATGCGCGGCTTGGGGACCACGCGATTAAGCCAGTAGGTGAGGAAGATCTCCTGGAACTTCCGCTCCACGGCCCGCTCGTGGGAGAGGAAGACATTCTTCACCAGCTGCATGCCGATGGTGGAGGCGCCGCGGCCGAGCTTGCGGCGGTTGATGGCCTCTTCGATGACACGGCGGAGCTCGGTCATGTTGATGCCGCTCTCCTTCTGAAAGAAGGCGCCGTTTTCGCGGTAGAGCTGGGTGGCGACGAGGTAGTAGTTCATGTCTTGGAAGGCGACCCAGCCGTTGCTTGCGCTGCCGTCGGCGGTGTCGCCCGGGAGGTCGGGGGCGTCGGGGGCGTCGGCATCGGGCTGGCCGTACATCCAGCCGCCCGGGGCCCGCATGTAGAGCTCTCGGGTGACGGAGCCCTTGGCGCCTGTGAAGGTGAAGCGGAAGTCGCGGTTGAGGCGGCGGACATCGACAGCTTCGGGGAGCGAGGTGAGGGCGAGGGAGTCGTCGTGGATCTCGAAGGTGCGGGGCTCTTCGATGGAGACGCGAACCCCCTTGTCGGTCTCTTTGACGCCAACGGCGACGTCGAGATCGAATCCCCAGGTTCCGGCCATGCGGGTGCCGTCGAGCTCGGCGCGCAGGGAGGGCGGGATGGCCCCGAAGAGGCGCATCGCGTCGACCTCGGGGACGGCGGCGGTGAGGTCGATGCGGTCTGTGAGGGGCCACTTGGAGAGGTTGAACTTTCCGAGGGCGAGTTTGAAGGAGAAGGGGATGCCGTTGAAGCTGCCATCGCCCTTCTCCCAGCGGAGGCTCTTCTTGTCTGCACCGCCGCGGACAGCCTGCCAGTCGTAGGAGAGTTCGCCCACTTCGAGCGGGGCGCGCAGCCCCTTGTGTGAGAGTTTGAGGTCGCGCAGCGAGGCCTTGCCGGCGAAGGTGATGCCAGGTCCCTTGTCGTCGGAGCGGTAGTTGATGTTGAGGTTTGCGACGCCCTCGTGGGGGCCGTCGTCATTGCCGACCACGCCGCTCAGGAGTTGGCCTACGCCGACGTCGATGGCGTCGAGTTTGAGCTGGAGTTTGTTGTCCGCGTGGTTCCAGGCAGCGGTCATGGCGGCGGTGCCAGCGCTCTGGCCATCGGCGGTGAAGCGGCTCGCGAAGGTGAGGTCGATCTGCTTCGTCCGGAGCGCGAAGGTGAGGGTGTCGAACTCGAGTGTGATGGGGGGCGCCTTCTGACCGGCGCGGAGGTCGTGGTAGCCGATGGTGAGGCCGGGGAGTTCGAGCTGCTGCGGGAGCTTTTCGTACCATTCACGCTTGGCCCAGAGTCCGGGTGCGGCGCTCTTCTTGGGGGCCTTCGGCGTGGGCGTTGCGGCGGGAGCGGAGGCCGGCGCAGCATCCGCATTGATGCCGAGGAGCGCGCCGAGCGGGCCGAATCCCTGCTCGTCGCGGGTGACCTGCAGGTTGAGGCCGTCGACGCGGGCGGAGGTCATGTAGAGCTGCTCGAGATCGCGGGTGATTTCGGAGAGGACGAGGAGGCCGCTGTCGAAGCGGACGAGAGGTTCGGCACCCGGTCGGCCAACCTTCACTCCCTCGGCGATGAGGGTGGTTGGCCAGACGCCGCCGACACCCTCGAAGGAGGCGGAGATGCCGCCGAGCCTGTCGGTGGAGACGATGACGGGAGAGTTGCCGCGGGCGAGGATGCGTGGCCCGGGCTCTTCGATGCTGCGCGTGATGCGGAGGTCGTAGGCCTCGGGGAGTTCGACCTTTGCGGGGAGCGCGGCGAGGGTGGCGAGGCCGACGCGGAAGCGGACCTCGGCGTTGGCTTCAAAGGCCTCGGGCGTTCCGGAAAACCGGCCTGAGTCAACCTCGATGCGGTCGGTGGGGAGGTTCTGGTTGGCGAGGTCGATGACGAGGTCGTCGAGGCGGATGATGAGGTCATCGGGCGCGCGCTTGGGTGCGGCGGAAGGCGCGGCAGGCTCTTTGGCCTTCTTGGAGCGGAGGAGCTCCTTGAGGCGGTCGGCCTGCTCCTTGGGGGCGCCGTGCGCGGCGCCAGCAGAGACGACGACCTTCGAGAGCGAGAGCGACTTGAGCGTCGGGCGCCCGGAGAGGAGCGAGAGCCAGCGTGGTGCGGCTGCGACCTTGCCCACGCAGACCCAGTCTGCGGCAGGGGTGATGGAGGGGTCTTGGAGGCAGACATCGGCAATGACGACGTCGCCCCAGGGTCGGACGGAGATGTCGCCGAGCCGGAGCGGGATGCCGCGCTCGCTGGCCTTGGAGGCCACGAGGCTGCGGATGGCCGGTCCTGCGACGACGGAGGCGATGAGGGAGAGGAGGAGGAGGAGGGTAACAAGTCCGAGCAGGATGAAGGCGGCGCGGCGCCAGCGGGGGCTGAGGCGGGGGGCGGCCTGGCCTTTGGCGACGGGCTTGGTGGTCATGCAGCAGACTTGGGGAGCGGGTGCGGAGAGCGGATCACCGCGCGGATGATTGCTTGGCAGCGAGAGGGCCCATACCATAGGGGGGAGGTCGGGCAAGAATCGCCCGCAGGGAGTAGGCGAGATGGGCAGCATTCGAACGCGAATCAGGGAGCGGCTCGCGCGGGAGGCGAAGGCGCGCGGGCTGGATGCGGAGGGTCTCCGCGCCCTGTTTCAGCGGCCCGAGACCCAGCAGGTACTGCGGGCGTTGATGGCGGCGCAGGGTCGCCTGCTTCGCGAGCTGGAGGCGGCGCGGCTGGCCTCGCAGCAGGGTGTCGTCGCCATGCCGGCAGACGACCTCGCGGAGCAGAAGGCGCAGCTCCGGGAGATCACCGAGGCCAGGCGAAACCGCTCCTCAGACGGGCGCTGATTTGGCCCGTTGCAAAGGGATGAATCGGCGCGCATAATCGGCAACCGAAGCGGCACCTTGAAGGCCGTCAGCAGCGCGAAGAAGGATGGTGGTTGAGATGGAGAAAGCAGTCTGGGATTACATCCACGCCTACGCATCACCCGCTCTGCCGGAGCAGATCACCTTCTACGACAAGTATGACAAGACGCTCTACCGCGACGTGTCGCTGCAGACGATCGGCCAGCATGGCTGGGAGCTCGTGACGGTGCTGCTGGGCCGCGACCCGGAGACGAAGGAGGCTCGTTACGAGTACTTCTTCAAGCGGAACCGGGCGATGGGCTACTCGTCGGGCCTGGGCAACACGGGCGCGAACTAGTCCGCGTGACGGACCGTCTGGCGCTGCCAGCGGCCGTCGACGAGGATCATGCGGGTGGGTCCAGAGACGGGTTGCTCGCTGGGGTAGTCTGCGTCGCCGGGCAGCAGGAGCCGCGGTGAGCCGGTGAGTTCGAGCCGCGGCAGGACGGGATGGCGCGGTTGCGCGTCGGCCCAGTCGTGGAGCGGGAGGCCCGCCGCGAGCTGCGTTGCGAGGTCGGCGAGGAAGTAGAAGGTGGGGGGCGAGAGGAGCATGTCGGAGGTGGCATACTCCTGCAGCGCATCGACGGGCCGCCTCCAGCGGTGCTCCACCATCTCGAAACCGTCGGGCGCTGCATCCTGGCCGTGGGGATGGGGGGCGAGGTAGAAGCGGGTATCGAAACGGCGGCGCTCGACGGCCGGGGTGACCCAGCGGGCGAAGGGGCGGAGGTCGTTGAGTCCGGGGCGGAGGTTGAGGGCCTGCAGCGCCTCGGCGAAGGGGGCCTCACTGGCGCGGAGGGCCTCGGCGTGGGCGGGGGTGGCGGGCTGGCCCTGCTGGTCGGTTGCGAGCAGTAGCCCCGACTCTTCGAAACATTCGCGGAGTGCGGTCCAGCGGGCAGCAGTATCGAGGTCTCCAGCCGCGGCGTCGAGGTCTGCAGGGTCGAGCCGGCCGCCCGGATAGACGAACATGCCAGCCATGAAACCTGCGGTATCGCCGCGACGGAGGAGGAGGACCTCTGCGTCGGCACCCGCGCCTCGGACCACCACGACAGTGGCCGCGTGACGCACCTCGACCGGCTCGCTCACTGGAGGTCTTCGTCGGGCCCGAGCATCCAGTCCGGGTCGGAGGGATCGGCGTGGAAGCGGAGCTGTTCGACCGACTCGATGAGCGACACGACGCCGCCCGCTGCGATGGGGCGGTAGAGGAGCGCGAGCTCCGCGAGGCTCATCTCGACCGCATGGACGGGGGTCTGAAGCGGGAGCGCGCGGAGCTGCTTTGCCTGCCAGCGGGTCAGGAAATCGGTGTCGCGGCCGACCCAACGGGTGAGCGCCTCGACGAGGTCGGCGAGGTCGGCTGCGTCGGGCGGGTGGAGGCGTGCAGCGGCTGCGAGGGTGGCGAGCCGGACGGTGCGCTCGAAGCTGGCGAGGGCGGCTCCGAGCTCGGCGGCGGAGCAGTCTGCGGCCAGGAGCGGGAGGAGCTCCTTGGGCTCGGCGACGCGGAGCGAGGCGATGAGGGCACGCAGGCCGGCGGCTTCGGGCGGAAGCGGCGGCAGGAGCGTCGTTAGGGCTGCGTCGGGGCGTAGGATGAGCGAGTCGGCGCCGACGGCCAGCATGGTCTCGCCAACGCCCCCGTCCTGCAGCAGCACGAGCGTCACTTCGCGTGCGAATTCGCGGACAAGGCCGAGGAGGCGGGAGGCGGCTTCGGCGCTGAGCGACGGCGCATGGACGAGCAGTTCGAGGCGGTCGACCGGTCGCGACGGCATGGACGAGAGCTGGGCCGCAAGCGCATCGAGCAGCGAAGGCAGCGCGCGGGTTGCGGCCGGTGTGAGCGAGAGCACCAGGGCGGTGGCCTGGCGGCTCTCCTCCCACTGCCGCAGTTGCGGCTTGCGCGAGGCCCGCCCCGCCAGCAGGGCGCGTCGCTGTTCGGCGAGACGGAGCGCCTCCACGCTAGACGCCGAACCGCTCGAAGAGGCGGCCCCAGCGGATGCCGCGATCGCTCACCAGCACCTCGTCTGCGCCGAGATGGTCCATGACCGAGCGCAGGAGCATGGCGCCTGCGGGGAGGACGTCGGCTCGCTTTGCAGGCATGCCGGCGAGCGACTTCCGCTGGCTCAGGCTGAGTGCGAAGAGGGCGTTCTCGATGCGGGTCACTTCGGCGCGAGAGAGGACATGGCCATGCACCCGCTCTGCCTCATACTCGTCCATCTCAAGCGAGAGCGCGGCAAGCGTGGTGACCGTGCCGGCGACACCCACAAGGAGCGGCGGCGGGACGAAGCGCTTCACCGAGGCGCGGGAGAGCGCATCTGTGATGGCAGCCTGCAAGGCGGCTCGATCGTCGGCCGAGATGGGGTCTGCGGTGACGCAGCGCTCGGTGAGTCGGACGGCGCCGACATCGAGGCTGACGACGGCGTGGCCGCCGTCTGGGAAGGCGTCGATGAGCTCGGTGGAGGCGCCGCCGATGTCGACAATCTGGGCGCGTGCCAGGTCGGGGAAGGAGCCGCGGGTGGCAAGGAGGCTAAGTTCGGCCTCATGCTCTCCCGAGATGACATCGATGGAGGTGCCGATGAGGAGCGAGAGTTCCGCGGCGGCCTCGGCGCCGTTTGCGGCCCTCCGGAAGGGGGCAGTGCCGGTTGCGATGCGGTGG
>CAIQPA010000680.1 GCA_903873545.1 uncultured delta proteobacterium | reverse complement strand
GTCGAGGGCTCTGAGGCCTGTGACGGCTTCGGCAGCATCGCCACGGCCTGCTCCGAGCTGCCCGGCTTCGCCGGCGGCCGCATCGGTTGCGCCACCGACTGCACCGCGGTCGACACCTCCTCCTGCATCGCAACCGACACCGGCAGCGGTTCTGGCGCGGGCAGCGGCTCGGGCGCTGGCAGCGGCGGCACCGACCCGCTCTTCAGCGATGCCGACGGCGACACCATCCCCGACGAGGTCGACAACTGCCCGGCGGTGGCCAACCTCCGCCAGCTCGACATCGACGGCGACGGCTTCGGCAACCTCTGCGATGCGCCCCAGACCTACACCGTGCTGACCGACATCGGCGGCGAACCGTCTGCGCTTATCCTCTCGCTCGCGGCCCAGTCGCTCATCCCGATCGGCCCGCCGCCCACGCCCTCCGAGGTCATCCTGCCGATCGCCTCGGCGCTCGCCACTGTGGTCTTCGACGATACTGGCCGCGCCACGCTCCAGAACATCTCGGCCAACCTTCAAGATACCGACACCGAGATTACGGTCGCGGGAATCATCCCAGGCCCGACCACGCCGACCGCCATCTCCTTCATCGGTTGCACCATCTCGGCCAACACCGCGCAGGAGGTGACCGTCTCCGACCCGCTGGCCGCCTACCGCCTCGGTGAGTGGGCGTTCACTGCACCGCTCGCCTGGACCCTCTCCTGCAACGTCTCCACGGCCGATGGTTCGGCGGGTATCACGTCCGACGCACCCTCCGGCTTCTCCACCCGCCTCAGCGTCTCGCGGTACGACGACAGCGTGACCGCGGAGTGCTCGACGGGCGGCGCCATCGGCACCACCGAAATCGCCGGAGCGCCCCTCTTCCCGGGCTTCCCCGGCTTCCCGACCACGCTCGACGTCTCGCTCGTCTCCTTCGCCATCAAGGCCTCGCAACTCTAGGCCGGGCCGCCGGGCCGCGACACCGGCCCCACTCGCAAGAACGCCACCCTGCATCGCTGCACGGTGGCGTTTCTCGTTGGGCGGCTTCTCGTTGCAGGCCGCAGCCCGCGCGCCGTCAGCGGACCAGCGGCTTGTACTGGAAGGGCTTGGTCTCGCCGGGCTGCAGGCCGAGCCGGCGGTGGCGGTCCTTCTCGTACTCCTGGAAGTTGCCTTCGAACCACTCCACATGGCCATCGCCCTCGAAGGCGAGGATGTGGGTTGCGACCCGGTCGAGGAACCAGCGATCGTGCGAGATGATGACGGCGCAGCCGGCGAAGTCGACGAGGCCCTCTTCGAGTGCGCGCAGCGTCTCGACGTCGAGGTCGTTCGTGGGTTCGTCGAGCAGGATGACGTTGCCGCCGCTCTTGAGGAGCTTGGCAAGGTGGACCCGGTTGCGCTCACCGCCTGACAGTTTGCCAACCTTCTTCTGCTGGTCGGCGCCGCGGAAGTTGAACCAGGCGCAGTAGGCGCGAGCGTTGATGGACTTCTTGCCGAGCTCGATGATGTCGCGGCCACCGGAGATTTCGTCGAAGACCGACTTCTCGTCTTCGAGGGTGTCGCGTGACTGGTCCACATAGGCCAGCTTGACGGTGTCGCCGAGCGAGATGGCGCCGGAGTCGGGGGTCTCCTGACCGACGACCATGCGGAAGAGGGTGGACTTGCCGGCTCCATTGGGCCCGATGATGCCGATGATGCCGCAAGGCGGGATTTTGAAGGAGAGCTCGTCGATGAGGATGCGGTCCTCGAAGCCCTTGGTGACCTTCTCGAGCCGGATGACCTCGTTGCCGAGGCGAGGCCCGGGCGGGATGACGATATCGGCGGTCGTAATCTTCTCGCTGATGTCGGCGTTGAGGAGCTCCTCGTAGCGCTGCAGACGGGCCTTCTGCTTGGTCTGACGGGCCTTGGGCGACTGCTTGACCCACTCGAGCTCGCGCTCAAGGGCCCGCTGCCGGTTGGAAGACTCCTTGCCCTCCTGGTCCATGCGCTTGGCCTTCTGCTCGAGCCAGCCCGAGTAGTTGCCCTCGTAGGGGATGCCCTGGCCGCGATCGAGCTCGAGGATCCAGCCTACGACGTTGTCGAGGAAGTAGCGATCGTGTGTGATGAGGACGACCGACCCCTTGTAGTTCTGCAGCGTCCGCTCGAGCCAGGCCACCGACTCTGCGTCGAGATGGTTGGTCGGCTCGTCGAGCAGGAGCAGGTCGGGCGACTCGAGGAGAATCTTGCAGAGGGCCACGCGGCGCCGCTCACCGCCGGAGAGGTGGGTAACCATGGAGTCGCCGGGCGGGCAGTTCAGCGCGTCCATGGCGATCTTGAGGGTGCGGTCGAGCTCCCAGCCGTTCACAGTGTCGATGCGGTCCTGCAGCCGGCCCTGCTCCTCGCCGAGCTTTTCGTAGTCTGCGTCGGGCTCGCCGAAGGCGTTGGAGACCTCTTCGAAACGCTTGAGAAGGTCGCGAATCTCGCGCACGCCATCTTCCACATTCTCGCGGACCGTCTTGGTCTCGTCGAGCTTGGGCTCCTGCGGCAGGTAGCCCACGGTGAAGCCGTCGCCGAGGCCTGCCTCGCCGTGGAAGTCCTGATCGAGGCCGGCCATGATGCGCAGCAGCGTGGACTTACCGGAGCCGTTGACGCCGATGACGCCAATCTTGGCGCCGTAGTAGAACTGCAGCCAGATGTTCTTGAGGACCTCTTTGCTCGGAGGGTAGACCTTCGAGAGAGACTTCATGGTGTAGATAAAGCGCTTTTCCATGCGATGCCGGCGGGGTTCGGGGTAGGGTTCGCGGGTCTATTGAGCGCGTCGCGGCGGGTCAAGGTGCTTGCGGGTTGTGCGTGGCCCCGCCTAAGGGGCGGCCATGGAAGCCACGCTCGAAGTCCGCCCGCCCTCTCTGCTCCGTTCGAGCCTTCATCTGACCCGTCTGGCGGCGCCGCTGTCGCTTGCGAAGGTGGGCTACATGGTGATGGCCTTCGTCGACACCGTGATGGCGGCGAGCCTGGGGAGTGCGGAGCTTGCGGCGCTTGCGCTGGCCAACGCAGTCTTCTTCACGGCGCTGGTCTTCGGGCTCGGCCTGACCTCTGGTGTGGAGCCGCTTGCCGGCGATGCCTACGCCAAGGAGGGGACGCCGGGGCTGATGCGGGTCATCGACGCGGGCTTCTGGTTCGGCGCGGTGCTGGGGCTGCTGACGGCGCTCTTCTCCTGGCTGGTTGCACCGGAGCTCCTGCGGCTGATCGGCGAGCCGCCCCATCTGGTCGACATCGGCGCCCGCTTTCTGCAGCTCGCAGCCTGGGATGCCGTCATCGCCTTGGCGATTCAGGCGCTTGTGGTGCAGTTGACGATTCTGGAGAAGAATCTGATGGTCGTGGTGGCCATGGCCCTCAATGTGGGGCTCCATCTGCTGGTCAATTTCTGCCTCGTGGAGGGCCGCTTCGGATTTCCCGAGATGGGTGTGGATGGCATCGCGATTGCGCGACTTTCGGGGAGCGTGCTCGGGTTCCTCGTGCTCTTCGCGGCAGCCCACAAACACCGCGGAGAGGGTGCGAGCGCACTCTTCGCAAGGCTTCCAACCTGGGTTGCTGTGCGGGCCATCGGGGTGATGGGTGCGCCCATCGGGCTGCAGGCGCTGCTTGAGGTCTCGGCCTTCCACGCGGTCACGCTCTGGATGGGGCTCTTGGGCGAGGATATCCTCTCGGGGAGTCAGATTGCACTCAACATCGCCTCGGTCTCCTTCACGGTGGTGATGGGTGTCTCGTCGGCCGGTTCCTCGCAGGTGGCGGTCGCGATGGGGCGGCGCGAACCGAAGACGGCGAGCATCTATGCCAGGTCGACAATCTTGCTGGCCTGGGTGGTCGCTGTCGCCTTCGGCGGCGCGATGCTGTTCTGGGACGATGGCATCATCGCGCTCTACACCAAGGATGCCGAGGTCGCGCGCTGGGCCACCTCCTTCCTCTTCTGCGCCGCCTGCTTCCAGTTCTTCGACATGACCCAGTGTGCAGGATTCGGCGTGCTGCGGGGTCTTGGCGACACGCGGGTGCCCTTTCTCTTCAACATTCTGGGCTATTGGATTGTTGGAATCCCGCTCTCCTACTGGCTCGTCTTCTCGCGGGGCTACGATGCCATCGCCCTCTGGTGGGGGCTGACGGTCGGGCTGGTGCTTATCTCGGGGCTGGTGCTCTGGCGCATCCGAGTGGTGCTGCGCAGGCCTTTGCCTGACGAGCCCGCTGAGCCCAACGGCCCGTTGCTCGAGGCCGCTTAGCCGCGAGCCGCCTGAATCATCGCCTCGAGACGGTCGAGACCGGCCTCCACCTGGGCCGTCTCCGGACCGAACGAGAAGCGCAGATAGTTGTTGAAGCGCGAGGCCGCAGCGCGGCGGCGCTTGCCGGGGTTCACGTCGAAGAACTCGCCGGGCACCGTGATGACCTTGTTCTCCAGCGCGGTGCGGAAGAAGGTGGCAGCATCGTTGAGCGGTGCCGGCAGCCGCGACACGGAGCCCCAGACGTAGAAGGCGCCCGACGGCGGAGCGTCGGCCTTGATGCCCATGGCGTTGAGGCGGCGGAGCACCATCTCCCGCTTGGGGCCGAAGTGGGCGCGAATGGCTTTGGCCTCGGCCTCGGCATGGTCGAAGTCGAGCAGCGGGATGGCGGCCCGTTGGAGCGCGTGCGCTGCGCCGCCGTCGAGGAAGGAGCCAACGCTCGAGATGGCATCGATGATGTGGGCGGGGCCAACGGTCCAGCCGATGCGCCAGCCCGGGTAGCGCCAGTTCTTGGTAAGCCCGTCGAGGATGACGACGGGGTCGCGGTTCACATCCTCGACAAACTCCGCAGCGCTCACCGAGCCCGAGGTGGAGGCGGCCGAATCCCAGATGTAGTGGGAGTAGTACTCGTCCATGAGGAGGTAGCAGTCGAGCTCGCGCGCAGCCTCGACGTAGGCAGCCAGCTGCGGGCCGGCGACCAAGCGACCCGTGGGGTTCGACGGGTTCGAGAACAGGACGGCGCCGAGCCCGCGGTGGAGGATCTCGGTGCGGAGGTCGGCCGCGGTGGCCTGATAGCCCCGCTCCGGGTCGAGCGGGATGGGGATGGGGGTGAACATCTCGAAGAGCTCGAGCAGCTCCTCGTAGGCGGTGTAGTCGGGGATGAGATGGCCCACATGGGTGCGGCCGAGGGCGGCAGCGAGGCGGGAGAGGCTCAGGCGTCCGCCGCCTGCGATGGCCACGTTCTCCGGGCCGTACTGGCTCTTCATGCCGCGCCGGTAGCGCTTGTTGTAGAGTTCCGCGACAGCCACGCGGAGCTCGAGCATACCCGGAACAGGCGCATACTCGGAGGTCCGCGGGTCGACCGAAACATCGGAGATGCGGTCGGGCGCGCCGGGGATGGGGCCTGTCTCCGGGGCTCCCTGACCGAGGTTGGCCCAGTCTGGATGACCGTAGGAGAAGCCGAGTCGGGCCGCCTCGGTCATGACGTAGATGACGCCGGTGCGGGGAACGGGTCGGAAGGCATTGGGTTCGTTGGCGTCGCTGGCTGCCATGGTCTCTTGGGAGGTCGAGAGCGGGGAGGGTCAGATTGCGTCATGCGAGCAGACGCGTCAAACACAAACCTGCCTAGAACTGAAAGTAGATGAAGGGAACGGAGTCGGTGCCCTTGATGCGCCAGAGGGCAATCGCAACGGCGACAAGGAGCAGTGCCTGCGCGGGCGCGGGGATGCGGCAGAAGAGCTCGACGCCACGGTCGCGCCAGCGGGTGGGCGAGAGGTGCCAGGCCAGTGCGCCGCCGATGGTGGAGAGCAGCAGCGGCGTGAGGTTGGGGATGAAGGTGGTGCCAGCCGCGATGTTCTCGAGGATCTCGGTCGCGTCTTCGAAGGCCGGCGCGCGGAAGAAGATCCAGGCGAAGCAGACGAAGTGGAAGGTGAGAAGGACCGCCAACGGTCGCGTCCAGCTTCGCGTTGCGACCGCAGCGCCGAGGCTGCTCCGCTGGAAGAGGCGGGTCACGCCGAGCGCGGCGCCGTGGAGCGCCCCCCAGATGACGAAGTTCCAGCTCGCGCCATGCCAGAGGCCGCCGAGGAGCATGGTGATGAAGAGGTTGCGATAGGTGCTCCAGCCACCGCCTCGGTTTCCGCCGAGCGGGATGTAGAGGTAGTCGCGCAGCCACGAGGAGAGGGAGATGTGCCAGCGGTGCCAGAACTCCTGCAGGTTGGCCGACTGGTAGGGGCGGTTGAAGTTGGGGGTGAGCGTGAAGCCGAGGAGGAGGGCCGCGCCGATGGCGACGTCGGTGTAGCCCGAGAAGTCGCAGTAGATCTGGATGGCGTAGCCGTAGACGGCGGCGAGCGTCTCGACGCTGGAGTAGAGTTCCGGGGCGTCGAAGACCCGGTCGACCAGGTTGAGGGCCAGCGGGTTGGCGATGGCCACCTTCTTGAAGAGGCCCATGGCGATGAGGGCCAGGCCTAGGCCGTGGGTACGGGCATCCCACTTTGCCGGGAGCCGGAGTTGGGGGAGCAGGTCGCTGGCACGGACGATGGGGCCGGCGACGAGCTGAGGGAAGAAGGAGATGAAGGTTGCGAACCGGACGAAGCTGGGCTCCGAGGCGAGGTTCCCTCGGTAGACATCGATGGTGTAGCTGAGGCTTTGAAAGGTGAAGAAGGAGATGCCGGCCGGCAGCACAATCTGGAGTACCGGCAGGACCACC
>CAIQPA010000679.1 GCA_903873545.1 uncultured delta proteobacterium | reverse complement strand
GGCGGCAGCAGCGGATGGCCCTGCGTTGAGTGGCCCGTCGCCTCAAAGTCCCTGGCACTCTCCTCAAAGGCAGTGAGCGGCGCAAACAGCGGCGCCTCCTCACGCGACTGCAGCGGCAGCGTCGTGTCGCGCTCCCGCGCCCGCCCCACTGCCTCCCAGAGCGCCGCCCGACGCTCCCCACCGAACGGTGCAAACGCACCCGCCGCCGCCAGCGCCTCGAGCGGCTGCGGCCCCAGCCCCGTCCGCTCCACCAGCTGCCCGATGCTCTCGTAACTCCCCCACCGCCGCGCCTCCACCACACGCTGCCGATCGGCCACCGACAGCCCCTTCACATACCGCAGCCCCATCCGCACCGCCCCCGACTCCATCGTGCAGTCCACCGCACTCCGATGGATGTCCACCGGCAGCACATCCACCCCCTTCCGCCGCGCATCCTCAATCAGCGTCGCCGGCGAGTAAAAACCCATCGGCTGCGCATTGAGCAGCGAGCAGGTGAACTCCGGCATGTAGTGGGTGCGCAGCCAGGCCGTCACATAGCTGATGAGCGCAAAACTCGCCGCGTGACTCTCGGGAAATCCATACTCGCCGAACCCCTTGATCTGCTCAAAAACCCGCTCCGCAAAGGCCCGCGCAATCCCCTTCTGCCCCATCCGGTCGATGAGCCGCTCCCGGTGGTGCTCCATCTTCCCGCGGCTCTTCCAGGCCGCCATGTCGCGCCGCAGCTGATCGGCCTCGCCTGGCGTGTAGTCGGCCGCCACCATCGCAAGCTTCATCACCTGCTCCTGAAAGAGCGGAATCCCCAGCGTCTTCTCCAGCACCGGCCCCAGCGACGGGTGCGGATACTCCACCGCCTCCACCCCCCGCCGCCGCCGCAGGTAGGGGTGCACCATGTCGCCGCTGATCGGCCCCGGCCGCACGATGCTCACCTCAATCACCAGGTCGTAAAAGGTCCGCGGCCGCAGACGAGGCAGCATCGCCATCTGCGCTCGGCTCTCAATCTGAAAGACCCCAATCGTGTCGGCCGCACAGATGAGGTCGTAGGTCGCGGGATCCTCCGCCGGGATGGTCGCCGGCGTCAGCACCCGTCCATGCTGCTCGCCAATCAGCTTCAGGCAGAGGTCGATGTGGGTCAGCGCCCCCAGCCCCAGCAGGTCCACCTTGAAGAGCCCCAGCGCCTCCACATCATACTTGTCCCACTGGATGACCGTCCGGCCCGGCATCGTCGCATTCTCGATCGGCACCAGATCATGCACCGGCTCATGGCCCAGCAGAAAGCCGCCCGGATGAATCGAGAGGTGGCGCGGCGTATCCTCAATCTCTGCCGTCAGCGCCATCAGGTGCTGGTGCACGGGGAGCTGCGGATCGAGCCCCGCTGCAGCGAGCTGCTCGCCCGTCAGACCGCCCCCGTAGGAGACCGTCTTCGACAGCCGGTCCAGCGTCGTCTCCGCCATCCCCAGCACCTTGCCCACCTCGCGCACCGACGACTTGCCCCGGTAGCGAATCACGTTGGCCACCATCGCCGCACGGCTCCGCCCATACCGCTCGTAGACGAACTGAATCACCTCCTCCCGCCGCGCATGCATGATGTCCAAATCGATGTCGGGCGGCTCGGCCCGCTCCCGCGAGATGAACCGCTCAAACAGCAGCCCCATCCGCACAGGATCCACCGCCGTGATCCCCAGGCAGAAACAGACCGCCGAGTTCGCTGCCGAACCACGCCCCTGGCAGAGGATGTCGCGGCTCCGGCAGAACCGCACAATCTCGTGCATCGTCAGGAAGTAG
>CAIQPA010000678.1 GCA_903873545.1 uncultured delta proteobacterium | reverse complement strand
GGCGGCGGCGGCATGGGCGGCGGCGGCGGCGGCTTCGGCGGCGGCGGCGGCGGCTTCGGCGGCGGCGGCGGTCGTGATGGCGGTCGTGGCGGTCGTGACGGCGGCGGCTTCGGCGGTCGTGACGGCGGTCGCGACGGTGGTCGCGGCGGTCGCGGCGGTCGTGGCGGCGATGAGGGCGGCGGCGGCGAGTGGTAAGCAGACCGCTGCGGGCCTGCCTGCAGCACTGTTGACCTAGCAGTCACTGTTTGAGCGGAGGATGGCGCAAGCCATCCTCTTCTCGTTTTTGCCCCGCCCCTCTGCAGCCGCACAACGAAGCCAGGACAGCTGGGCCGCCGCTCGCCCTGCGACCCACGCTGCTTCCAAGCGCATTGCAGACCTGCGGACGGTAGCGCGGATCGCGCCTGGCTCGTCCCGAGACAGGAGAGCGGGGTGCCGCACCGGCTCTAGATGGGTCGCATCGAGCAAAGGGACCGACGCATCTTGTCCCTCCGTGAGCCGCCTCGAACGGCAGCCAGCAACTGCACAGCGCAGGGTCGCGCAACATCCGCACAAATGCCTACGCAGGCTCCGACCCAATGCGGCGCGAAGGGAGCAGCAGGCGGGCGTCTCACCCGAGCCTTGGGTGCAGGCGTTACGACGGAGAAGCGACGCGTGGCGCAGGTGCCCGGGAGGCTGTTTCACCGGTGGGCTGCTGCGCTCTGACGAGCCCAGCAGCGCGCGCAGCGATCAGATGAGCAGGCCGGCGATGGCGGCGCAGACGAAGGTGGCGATGCTGCCGCCGACCATGGCCTTGAGGCCCAGACGGGCGAGGTCGCCGCGGCGCTCGGGGGCGAGACCGGCGATGCCGCCAATCTGGATGGCGATGGAGCTGAAGTTGGCAAAGCCGCACAGGGCGTAGGTGACGATGATCTTGGTGCGATCGGTGATGCTATCAGGGTCGTTCTGCAGGATGCTGCTTAGGTCGAGGTAGGCCACAAACTCGTTGAGGACCGTCTTGGTGCCGAGGAGCTCGCCGGCCTTGGCGCAGTCGGCCGGCTCGATGCCCATGAGCCAGGAGATGGGCCAGAAGAGGTAGCCGAAGATGGTCTGGAGGTTGACGTCGCCATGACCGAAGAGGCCAGCGAAGGCGCCGACGCCGGCGTTCACCATGGCGATGAGGGCGATGAAGGCGATCAGCATCGCGCCCACGTTGAGCGCAAGGCCAAGTCCCTCGCTGGCGCCGCGTGCGGCGGCGTCGATGAGGTTGGCGTCGATCTTCTCGACCTTCATCGTGAGCTCGCCGCTGGTCTGCGACGGTTCTGTCTCGGGGAACATCATCTTGGCGATGACGAGCGAGGCGGGGGCGCTCATGACGCTGACCGAGATGAGGTGGCCGGCGATGTCGGGGAAGTAGCCATTCAGCATGCCGACATAGGCGGCGAGCACGCCGCCCGCCGTGTTGGCGAAGCCGCCGACCATGACGGCCATGAGCTCCGATTTGGTCATCGTGGCCACGTAGGGCTTCACGCAGAGGGGGGCCTCGGTCTGGCCGAGGAAAATATTGGCGGCGGCGGCGAGAGTCTCGGAGCCGGAGGTCTTCATGGTGCGCTGCATCACCTTGCTGAAGATATCGACCACCTTCTGCATGACACCGAGGTGGTAGAGAACGGTCATGAGGGCGGAGAAGAAGATGATGGTCGGCAGGACCGAGAAGGCGATGAAGGCGCCGGTGTTGGCCCAGCCCGTCTGCATGTGGGGTAGGACGGGGGCCATCTTGAGCGCGGTGGGGTCGATGGGGGTGCCGACCG
This sequence comes from uncultured delta proteobacterium, assembly GCA_903873545.1. GTDB lineage: Bacteria > Myxococcota_A > Bradymonadia > REDH01 > REDH01 > CAIWGR01. The sequence goes on along the minus strand of CAIQPA010000678.1, from coordinate 10,428 downwards.
GGACGTTGTTGTAGATGAGGTTGCCGAAGACGAAGCTGGCGCCCTGCTCTGTGAAGCCCAGGAGCGCGACGATCATGTCGTTCATCTTGGAGAAGAACCACTTGCCGGGCGTAGTGGCGAGCACGAGGCCGGCGAAGGAGAGCTGCAGCGCGATGCCCCAGCCTACGAGCCTCCACTGGATGGCCTTGCGGTTGTTGGAGAGCAGATAGGCGATGGCGAGCAGGCCGAAGATGCCGATGAAGGACTGGAGGCGCTGCGCGATGGTGGTCGGCGCGCCCTTGGCCTTCATGTCGGCGAGGCTGGTCTTCTTGAAGGGTGCCGGGGCTGCAGCGGGCGCGGCGGCATCAGTCTTCGCCGGGGCAGCAGCCTCCGCGGTAGGTGCGGCCGCTGCAGCGGCGCCCGAGCCGGAGCCCTCCACGCTGGTCGCATAGCCGACTGCCGAGACAGTCAACGCGCCCATGAGCGCACAGAAGAACCAGATGAGCGCGCGGCGAGACAACTTCATGGCGACTCCCAGACGGTAGGGCAGCGACGGCGGCCAAAAACGGCGGCGCGCGACCCTCTCGGACCGCCCGCGTGGTATTGTGGCGACAGTTGAAGGTCAATCAGATTGCGAATCGGAGCGGAGGGAGCGGCGGCGGCGGAAGACGCGGAACAGCAGGTAGGCCGGCAGCAGGGCGAGGGTGGCTTTGAGGATCGCACTGGAATGCTCTTCGAGCCCGACGAGGCCGAACGTGGAGCGCTTGAAGCGGCCCAGCAGGCGGGCGCTGGTAGCGGGCTCGAGCGGGTCGAGGTTCTCGAATCGAATTCCGCGACGAACGCCTAGCTCCCATCCCGCGATGCGCACGGCGCGGGGGTCGCGGCGGAGCGAGACCAGCATCAATGAGCGGGCGGGCTCCGAGAAGGCATGCAAGGGCTTCGGAGCATCCCATTTCGCTGCAACCCCCGCCAGGCAGCCGATCAGTTCATCGCTTCCCCGACCCTCCCAGCCGGTGACGGTCGCGACCCGCCCATCGGGCTGGAACTTGAGCCGTAGATTCACCCAGTCGGGCACGGCCTCCTCCTGCTCGGCCTCAAGAAAGCAGCCCTGAATCGCGGGCTGCGCTGCGACGGCCAGCTTCGCCAGCTCCTGCGGAATCCAGCGAATGCCAACGGTGCCGTCGAAGACCAGCGCAAGCAGCGGCGGCGGCTCGGGCTGAACGACATCGTCCGGATGAGCGCCGAGGTAGAGCCGACGCTCAACAAGCGCCTGCCGGAGGCACTGTTTGGCGCATGCGGGCCCCGAGCCGGCCGACGAGGGAGAGACACAGTCAGGGGTACCCAGCTCCGGCGGCTCGTCGCACCAAGGATAGACCTCTACTACCGCTGACGAGAGCGCTTTCGAGCCGATTTCTGTCCAGCGATTGTTCGCAACGCAGCTATCCAAGCAGCGCTGCATTGCATCTAGCTCGGCGCGTGGCGGCGGCATGAAACCGAACGACTCCGGCGGCGGCCTGCCTGAGCCAACGCGGGTTGTTACGGCCGGAGGTGGAGGTGGTGGTGGTGGAGGCGGAGGGGGCAGAGGGGGCAGAGGGGGCAGAGGGGGCAGAGGGGGCTCGACCGGCAGAACAGGGAGCGGGGTCGCGATCAGTGCATAGGGAACGGCGTACACGTGGCGTTCTCTGCTGTTTGAATCCTGTTCGGCCTGCTCGGCGCCCGGAGTCGAGCGAGTATAGACGCGGAAGTGGAGGCGAAAGGTATCGGACCCCTCTGGCACCGGTGGGAGCGCGATTCGCGCAATCGCGCGCCGCAGACAGACGAGGGAAGCAGCAGGCACATGGTCCTCCGAGGTGAGGCGCCCAACACCGAGGCGTCCACTGGGGCCGATCTCCCACGAGGCCTGAACCTCTACCATCCCGCTAGAAGGGTCGACCTCCTTGATACAGGCACCAATGTCATTCTTGGCCTGCGAAAAGCCTGGTACGAAGGCCTGCGAGAGGCTGGTGAATCGTTCGACGGGAACAAAGACCTGCGAGATGCCGCCAACCCGCGGCCACGCCTGCTTGAGTTCGTCTTCAAGGCAGGCGCGACGCCTCTTCCACGCTTCGCTCTGATGCTTCTGGTCGACCTCGAGTTTAGGACTGGGGGGATTGGACCGGGGTATCAAGGCGATGACTTCAGACCTCCCATTCGCTGGCGGCTCGGCCAGACAATCGAACTCCGCACGCTCCAACATGTAGCGCCGAAGTGACCGCTCGCGCGCGGGCCCCGCTAGGCCAGGCTGAGCAGTCAGCGCCTTTGCCAAGCAGGCACGAAGGGCGCCTTCGCGATCGGCTGCGTCGGGACCGTCGAGGGGCGACAGGAAGTCGATCGTGATCGGCTGAGACTGACCCGCCCGCCAACGCAGCTTCAAACTGATGCGCTGGCTAAGAAAGCTGTATTTGAATCCCTGCCCGGGTGCAGGAAGAAAGCATGGAGCAGCCGCAGGCAGGAGGACCGCCTCCTGCTCCATAACTGCCGGGTCGGACTCCGATTGTGGAGGGTCGCTCTCAAAGCCACCTTTGTCGAGTGAAAGCTGGAAGGGGCGGGTCGTCGGCGTGGACGCATCGAACCAAGGAACCATCCGCTCAGACGAAGTGTCGCATTTTCCTACGGTCTCCGCCGGTTGACTGTAGGTCACAAAGACCGCGACACCCTCAGCACCAACAACAACCTGCTCCGGCCAAACATTGAACGGTGACCAACCAGCCTCCGCCACGGCGGGCTGCAGGAACGACAGCAACACGAGGAGGAACAGCCCCGGGAGTCCTCGAAGCCGACGCGGCGCGGAGGGAGCGCGCCTCACGGCTTACCGGCAGCGTTGGGGGCGCGACTCGTAGGTGGTCGGGCAGATCACGAAGAGGCCGCCCGTGCACTGTGTGAGCCAATCCTGACCGGCGCCGCAGGCGGGCACCGAGTTGCGCCAGCCCTCTGTGAAGTTGCAGACGAGTCCGCAGGAGGAGCTGCCGATGGCGGTGAACTGGCGGTCGCCGGCGCCGTTGCAGTTGTAGTCGAAGCTGCCGTCGCCGCGGTTGGCGGTGAAGTAGCCGGTCTGCGCAGGGTTGGCGTTGAAGTTGCCATCGTAGCAGTCGCGGTTGTCGATGACCCAGCCGGCGGTGGCGGTGCAGGCAACGCGGCTGACGGCGGGGTCGCCGTAGCCATCGGCGTCGGCGTCGGCGTAGAGGGTGACGCCGAGCCCCTCGTCCTGCGTTCCGTCGCAGTTGTCGTCGCGCTCGTTGCAGGTCTCGGTGGTGGGGAGCACCTGGCCCGCGCAGCCACCGAAGCTGCCGCCCACGCAGAGCTGCACGCCGGAGCGGCATTCGCCCACGCCCACCGTACCGTCGGGGCCCGCGTAGCAGCCGCGCTGGAGGGTTGCGCCGGTGTCGTCTTCGTCGATCTGGCCATCGCAGTCGTTGTCGCGGCCGTCACAGACCTCTTCGGAGGCGGCGAGGTTGGGGGTGCAGGCGATGGTCCCCTCGAGGCAGCTGGTCTCGCCAAGCGCGCACTCGCCGAGCAGGCCGGTGTTGCAGATGCGGCCGCCGCCCGGGTTGTCTTCGTCGATGAGGCCGTCGCAGTCGTTGTCGAGGAGGTCGCAGCTCTCGCCCGTGGCGGGGATGATCTGGTCCTGACAGGCGCCGTAGACGCCGCGGCGGCAGGTGGCGAAGCCCTCCGCGCAGATGCCGAGCCCGGCGGTCCCGTCGGGGCCGCCGTAGCAGGCGGCGGTGAGGGCGAAGTCGTCGGCGTCTTCGTCGACGAGGCCGTCGCAGTCGTTGTCGCGGCCATCGCACTCTTCGTCGGTGCTGCCGATGTTGGCGAGGCAGGTCACGGCGCCGTCGACGCAGGCGGTGACGCCGGCGGCACAGAGGCCAGGCAGGCCGGTGCTGCAGACCACGCCGGCGCCCGGATCGCCGTTGTCGGCGACGCCGTCGCAGTCATTGTCGAGGCCGTCGCAGAGCTCCGTGGTGGGGAGCAGATCGTTCTCGCAGAGTCCGAAGGTGCCGTCGGCGCAGAACTGCTGGCCGCCCGCGCAGAGGCCGACGCCCTCGGTGCCGGCGGGGCCCTCGTAGCAGGAGCGTGCGAGCGGCGCGCCTTCCGAGGTCTGGTCGATGAGTCCATCGCAGTCGTTGTCGATGGTGTCGCAGAGTTCGGCGGAGGGAGCCTCGGTGGGGTTGCAGACGGGCGAGCCGCCATCGCAGGCGAGGATGCCGGTGGCGCAGACGCCAGAGAAGCCGCTATCGCAGGCCACGCCGAGTCCTACGGGGGAGTCGTCGACCTGGTTGTCGCAGTCGTTGTCGGCACCATCGCAAGTCTCGGTGCCTTGCGGGTTGGTGGCCTCGTTGAAATCGTCGCAGTCGAGGCCGGTGCAGCCTGCCCCGATGCCAAAGTTGTCGCCGTCACGGTCGTAGCAGTAGTTGGTCGGGACGCAGCTGCGCTGGGCGTCGGTGGTGCCGGCCGCCGCGATGCACTCCCAGTCGGCAGGGCAGTCGGCGTCGGTGCCGCAGAGCTGGGAGCAGAGTCCTTCGGTAAGTTGAGGGTCGGCGATGTAGCAGTCGCGGCTGGCGCAGCTGCTGTCGTCGGTGCAGGGCGTTCCGACAGGGTCGCCAGTGACCTCCTCAACGGCCGTGTCGGTCGCCGTGTCGGTCTCGGTATCGGCCTCCGTGTCTGCAACGGCGGTGTCGGTGGCAGTGTCGGCCGTCGCTGTGTCGGAGGTGCTGGTGTCTGCCGCACCGGTATCGGTGCCGCCCGCTGCGCCGGAGCCGGCCGGCGTATCGGAGGTGCAGGCTGCAAGCGAGGTCAGCAGGAGGAGTGAAGACAAGTTGAGGATTCGCATCGCACGCTCCGTTTCGCTCTGGGAACAACGTAGAATGACAGCAGCGCCGCGCGCAAGTTGCCTCTCTCGGTTCCTTTGCCCTACATGGTCAATCATGCGCGATGGTGTGTCAACCCGCGCAGTTTCAACCGGACGGGCCATGGCAGTTGCAGACTCACTTTTCGGCGTGGCGAACATTCCCCACCTTGCCGGTGCAATGGGCTTTGCGGTCGCCGCCATCGGCATCTGGCAATCGGGGCGGGTGGCGAACTGGGTGCGCGACGGTGTGCTGCGATCGACGGAGATCGACCATGAGCTTGCGCCCTTCGCGCGGCAGATGGCGCGACTGGTCTGCATCCTGGTGAGCATCGGCATCGCGATGGTGGTTGCTGGCGTGGGGACGGGCGGGCTCGTCGCCTTTGTGAGCGCGAGCGGCCTCGGTCTGACGCTGGCGCTGCAGAGCATGCTGCTAAACATGGCGTCGGGGGTCGCGCTGCTGATGTTCCGGCCCTTCAAGTCGGAAGACGAGATTGAGGCTGCGGGTGTGCAGGGGCGGGTGAAGGCCATCAAGCTGATGTCGACCGAACTTCGCACCGCAGACAACGTGCATGTGTCGCTGCCGAACTCGAAGGTCTGGGGGGCAGAGATCCGTAACTTCACCACGGAGCCCTTCCGCCGCATCGACATCTCCGTGACGGTTCCCAATGCGGTGGAGGCCGACGAGGCCCTGCCGCTGCTGCTCGCCATCGCGCAGCGGATCGCCGAGAGGGGAGGCGCTCCGGGCCAGCCACAGCCGGAGGTGTCGGTGCAGGAGCTCAAGGAGACGACGACCACGCTCCGTGTGCGGCTCTGGTGCGCTTCGACCCAGGTGGACGAGCATCGGTTTGCGCTCCTGACCGAGGCGCGGCGGGCGCTCCCGTCGCTGGCAGGCTGGCGTACAAGCCAGCTTCCAGCGCCTGTTGACCGAGGCTAGCGGGCAGAGGCGAGGAGGCAGTTGCCGAAGCGCAGGGGGGGCGTCAACGCGGCGGAGCGAGCGACGCGGTAGGCGTTGGCGCGACGCGCGGCTCGACCATCAGCAGGGTGGAGCGGACGGTGGCGTTGGGGGCGTCGCAGGCAACCTCGACGCGGCCCGCCTGGTAGATTTCGAGCCAGCCCTCACGCCGCACCTTGGCGAGGCCTACCCCCGACCGCAGCGTTGGTACGAGGCCGAGCGAAGAGGCGACCAGCCCCTCGTCGTCGAAGGCCAGGCAGCGGACGCGGAGCAGCGCACCCTCTCGAACAACCAGCGGATCGCGGCTGCCATCCACGATTGCATGGGTCTCGGCGATCGGTCCCGGCAGGCGGAGCCCGCCGGTGTCCCCCGACCGCTCCTCCCACTCGGCGGCGCAGCCGGCCAGCAGCAGCGCGAGCAGCGCGGTCCCTCTCTGAAACTTCGTCGTCTGCGGCACCATGAACTCCTCCTCGTTGCGCACGGGTGGTGCGGTCTGGAGGAGTTATCGTCGTCTGCGCGCTGTTGTTGCGGCGCCAGCGACGATTTGCTGCTGCGGCCTGCTCAGGGGCAGCTGCCGCTGACGGTGAAGTTGTAGGTGTAGGAGGAGCAGGCGAGCGCGCCGGCCATGGTGGCGCGGAGGAACAGCGTCTCGGTGCGGACGGCGTTGTAGCTGATGGTCTCGCTGTTGTTCGACAGCGAGCGGGAGAAGGCGAGGACCGAGGCGCCGGTGGCGTTGCGCAGCTCGAGGTCGATGTTTCCGTTGGCGTTCACGAAGTTGACGGAGGCCGCAACGGAGACGCCGGCGCAGACAGGCACGGCGTAGAAGTCGTCGTCGCCCGTGGATACGGTGACGGCGGTACCCATGCGGGCCTGCCAGCCGGCAATGGGTGTGGCGGTGGCGATGGCGTCGTTGTTCTCGAGCGGGTCCTGAATGCAGCAGGTTCCGGTGAGGCGGCAGTCGGGGTCAACACAGTCAACGAGGGTGTTGGCATCGTCATCGACGCCGTTGGTGCAGTTCTCGGGGCAGGCCACGTTGGCGGAGCAGTCGGGATCGCGGCAGTCGATCAGGCTGTCGAGGTCTTCGTCGAGGCCACCGGTGCAGGCCTCGATGCAGGCTGCATTGGCGACGCAGGAGGGGTCGCGGCAGTCAATCAGGCTATCGGTGTCGTTGTCGACGCCGTCGGTGCAGACTTCGATGCAGGCGGCGTTTGTAGCGCATTCGGTGTCGGCGCAGTCGACCAGCGTGTCGCCGTCGTTGTCACGGCGATCGGTGCAGATCTCGTCGCACCAGCGGTCGAAGGAGCAGGCGGTGTCGAGGCAGTCGAGCTGTCCGTTGGCATTGTTGTCGATGCCATCGTTGCAGATCTCGGTGCAGGTGCCGGCGGCGTTGCTGCCGTAGCAATCGGGGTCGAAGCAATCGACGAGCAGGTCGCCATCGCTGTCAAAGCCGTCGCGGCAGGCGCCCGTCTCAGAGGCCGCAATCGTGAGGTCGAAGGCGCCGCCGGCGGCGTAGTAGCTGTCGACGACGATGGTGACCTGCTCGCCAGCTGTCATGTTGAGGAAGACCTCGGAGGGGAGTGTCGAGGTGCCGGTGCCTGCGGAGGGGACGTCATCATCACAGCCGAGCTCCTGCGTGGTACAGACACCGCGGCGCACATAGAGGACGGTGTCGGTCGCGGTGGTCGTGGTGCGTGGGCGGGTGTTGAAGCGGTAGGCGCCGGCGCGAGGCGCGGTCCAGGTGTAGGTGAGCTCGGGGCCGTTGCCGCCGCCGCAGACGCCGGTGAAGTAGTTGGTCGATCCTGCGGTCGTGGCGCTGATGACGGGGGTACCGAGCACCGAGCCGAGGTCGCCGACAGGGCAATAGGTGGAGATGCAGAGGGGGGCAGCAGCGCAGGAGGGGTCGTCGCAGTCGGCGAGGCCATTGGCATTGTTGTCGATGCCGTCGGTGCAGAGCTCGGGGCAGGCTGCGTCGGTGGCGCAGTCGCTGTCGTTGCAATCAACGAGCAGGTCGCCGTCATTGTCGGTGGCGTCGGTGCAGGCTCCGGCCTCGGAGGGGTTGATGTTGAGGGTGAAGGTACCCTCTGCGCCCGCGAGACCATCGACGGTGATGAGGGTCTGCTCACCGGCGCGGAAGAAGCGACTAATGCCAGGGCCGACGAGGGTATCCTGGGCCGCGCAAAGGTAGTCCGTCGCGGTGCAGCTGGGCGGGCGGATGCTCATGACCCAGATGTAGTCGGCATCGCTGATGGAGAATGTGTAGGTGCCGGCGCGCGGGGCGCGCCAGAGGTAGCCGCGGTCGGACGAGACGGCTCCACCGCAGCTGGTGTTGGTGTCGTTGCTGGTTTCCGGACCGGCGGCGAAGACGATGGTGTCGAGCGCGACGGCGTCGCCGACGGAGGCGCCAAGGTCGAAGTCGAGGCAGGTGCCGACGGTGCAGGTGGGCTGCGCGGAACAGCCGGAATCGAGGCAGTCGATGAGGCCGTCGCCGTCGTCGTCCAGGGTGTTGTCGCAGACCTCCACGACAACACAGGCAGGGAGCACGGCGCAGTTGCTGTCGGCGCAGTCGAAGAAGGTGTCGCAGTTGTTGTCGAGGCCGTCGGCACAGACCTCCGCGGCGCCGGGATAGACGGTGATGCGGGTGTCGTCGCAGTCGGTGGCAGTGGCGACATAGCCGGAGGGAGCAGTGCAGGATGCCGTGGAGACAGCGCCGCCGCCGGCGCCATCGTTGTCGCCATCGCGGTACCAGGTGGGTGCGCCGATGACGCCCTCGTCGATGCTGCCGTCGCAGTCGTTGTCGAGGCCGTCGCAGCTCTCGAGCGCGTCGCCGGTGGGCTCGTCGCAGGTGAGCGTGCTGGCTGTGCAGACGACGCGGCCCTCTGCGCAGAGGTCGAGGTCGGCGCCGTCACAGCTGGTGCCGATGGAGATCTCATCGCGGCCGTCGAGGGTGGCGGCGTTGCAGTCATTGTCGAGACCGTCGCAGCGCTCTTCGAGGCCAGGACGGACGGTGGCGCGGTTGTCGTCGCAGTCGGTATCGTTTGTTACCGTGAAGGTGCGGTCGGGACCGCAGGCGAGCGTGTAGCTGGTGCCTGCGCCGGCGCCGTCTCCGTCGGCGTCGCGATAGTAGCGGATGGCATCCACGGCGAAGTCGTCGTTGGTGCCGTCGCAGTCGTTGTCGAGGCCGTCGCAGCGTTCGGCATCGGGCGCGATGCCACCCTCACAGGCGCCCCATGCGCCGCTCACGCAGGTCTGCGTGCCGAGCTCGCAGCTGCCTTCGGTGAGACCACAGGGGGTGGTATTTCCGTCGATGCAGGAGCAGCCCGTGTCGGTCGCGCCATCGCAGTTGTTGTCGAGGCCGTCGCAGCGCTCGGGGGCGCCGACGAAGATCTGGTTGTTGTTGTCGTCGCAGTCGGGCGCGATGCAGGAGGCGGTGCGCCCGCGGCCGTCGCCGTCGAGGTCTTCGCACTCGGCGCAGGAGCCGGCATCGGGGATGCAGAAGCGGCCGGGGCCGCCCGCGATGTCGGTCGCATTGAGGCAGGTGTAGTCGGCGGGGCAGAGGCCGTCGGAGGAGCAGTCGAGCGTGCAGATGAAGGTGTCGAGCGTGACGCATGCGAAGGCGCCGCCGCACGAGGCATCGGAGACGCAGGGGGTGCAGAGTCGCTCGAGCGAGATCTCTTCCTTGCAGTTGGCGTCACAGCCATCCTGCGGGGCGAGGTTGCCGTCGTCGCAGCTCTCGCCGCTGTCGACGATGCCGTCACCGCAGCTTGCAGGGAGACAGTCGGTGCGGCAGGCGTCGGCGGCGGTGTCGGAGTTGTTGGCGCCATCATCGCAGCTCTCGCCGTCGTCGACGGTACCGTCACCACAGACCGGCTCCACGGTGCCGGTATCGCCGCTGCCGCCCGTGTCCAACGTGGTGTCAGAGGTGCCCGTGTCGGTGCCGGTATCGCCGCTGCCGCCCGTGTCCAACGTGGTGTCAGAGGTGCCCGTGTCGCCGCTGCCTTCGACGGCGGTGTCAACCGCGGTATCGGCCGGGGTTGTGTCTTCATCACCGTTATCCGTCCGGGTGCGCGAGGCCGCATCGGTGCCGCAGGCGGCGAGGAGGGTCAGGAGCGCCGGGAAGGCAAGACTGCGGAGGTTATGTTGCATTGCATGTCCGCGGTGAGGCGTGAATCAGAGAGGGATGGGGATACCTGCGCAGACTTCGAAGTCTGGGCCGCAGCTTGTCTGCACGCAGCTGCTGCAGGCGGGCGTGCCGCCGAAGGGGAAGCAGGGGGAGTTGCAGGTGGTGAAGCCGCAGGAGGCGGTGGCGCCGAAGCAGTCGCCGCAGGCCTGGGAGGTTCCGTAGGAGTTGCTGACGCAGTCCGAGAAACAGATGTCGATGGGCGCCGCGCCACCCGTAAGGCAGGTGAGCAGGCACTGGTTGGTGATGTCGTCGTAGGTGACCCCGGATATGGCGGTCAGATCGTTGAAGTTGTTACAGGCGCCGGAAAGGGTGCAGGCAGCGGCGAAGGTGCAGTCGCCATCGGCGCAGTCGATCGCGCCATCGCGGTCGTCATCGAGACCGTTGCTGCAGCTCTCCGCGGTCACAAAGCAGTTTGGGTCACCATCGCAG
>CAIQPA010000677.1 GCA_903873545.1 uncultured delta proteobacterium | reverse complement strand
TCCCATGCTGAATCAATTCAGTCGCTCGCTGCGTGGTGCGGTGGGCAAAGGAGGACATGTCATGCGCAAGCTTCTCGCTCTCACTCTCTCTGCTCCTCTCCTCTTCGCGGCTTCGTCGGCCTTCGCTGCCGACGACACCAGCCACCCCGGCGGCTTCGCTGCCGGCGTCGGCCAGAGCATCGGTGGTGCCCCCGGCCTCTCGCTCCGCTACTTCGTCAACGAGAAGTTCGGCCTCGAGCTCGTTGGCAGCAAGACCGCCAACACGCCCGATGGCGGCAAGGAGTCGGGCAGCCTCGATTACAGCATCGCGGGTGAGTACCGCCTCGCCTCCACCAACTCGGTCACCTTCTCGGGTTACGCCGGCTTCGGCCAGACGAAGCTCACCGCCGCTGGTGAGGATGCGGGCGCCTCGCAGACCATCGGCGCCGGCGTGAAGGCGGAGTACTTCTTCGCCCGCGGCTTCTCCATCTTCGGCGGCACGGGGCTCGACCTTGTGACCACGACGAATGCCGACGGCGACGCGGTCGACTCCTCGACGAATCTCTTCGCGGGCCCCAACTACCTCGGCACGATGGGCTTCTCGGTCTGGTTCAAGTAACCAGCCCTCCGCGGCTCTCCGCAGCAGGCCCGCAGGCGTTCGCGTCAGCGGGCTTTGCCGTTTTTGCGGCCCGGTCCGCCGCCACGCGCAAGCCGCTCGGCCTTGACCTTCGCTTCGTCCACCAGCCGCTTCACCTCTGGCGACTCCGCGGTGTTCGGTGAAATCGGCACAATCCGGTTCCGCAGGGCGCCACCCGCGGTCGCCGACCCGGCAGAGGCCTGCGCGGCCTTCGCCGCCTGCGCGAGCTCCCGCGCCATCGCATCGGCCGCGCGCCGCCGCACGCCGAGTCCCGTCTCACGTTCGGCCCCTGGCGGCAACCCCCGACGACCGCCGGCCGCCGTGCCGACCCCGTTCTGGATGCTGCGTAGCAGTGTCATGTAGCTACGCAGACCCTCGAGCAGACCGCCCCCTTCGGGCACCACACCGATGCGGTCGCCCACCACGAAGAGGTCGGTACGGAGCAGCGTCTTGCCCTCATCGCCTGCCTCGAGCAGCGGCACCTCGCCGGCCCAGATGGCATCGCCTGTGAGCTGCAGCGACCCCGACACCAGCACCATCGCCGGCAGCGGTCCGCCGCTCTCTCGAAGCGCCGCCACAAAACTACGTGTCGGCTCCATGCCGCCGGCGGCAAGCAGCACGATTCCATGCGCGCCCTTCGACACAACCGACGCAGCCTCCGCGTTGTAACGCGACACGGCTGCTGCCGCATCCACGCCCGCGCCCTCGAGGAACCCCGCAGTCTCAGGCGTTGCGAGCGTCACCCCGATCACGCCGATGCGGTTCGCTCCGTCGCCCAGCAGGAGGCTCCCCTGAGCCCATTTCTCGCCGCGCCGCAGGTTGCACGACAGCATCGGAACCCCCGCTCGCTCCGCCTCGCGCAGCGTCCAGGCCGCGCCGAGCCGGAGGTCGTAGGCGCCGATCGCCATCGCCTGCAGGCCAAGCGCACGGTAGGCGGCAAGCAGGGCCCGCGCCGTCACCTGCTCCGCTGTCTCGCCAACCGCTGTGGCGGGCTCCCTCGAGGAAAAGAGGCCGTCGCCCGCGTCCAGCCGTAGTGTGAGCGCCACCGCGTCGCCCTCGACAGGCTGCCGGCCGATGGTCGCCTGGCGTGCGAGGCCGCCGAGCGGGTTGTTCTTGCAGCCGCAGTCTTCGAGCTTGCCGCGGAGGTTGCCCGTTGAAACAACCTGGATGCGTCGCGCGCCGGGTATGGGCGAGAGGCCGCGGTAGGAGGTCACCGCCGCAGCATCGCGCGACAGCGCCGCCGCGCTCTGGCGTGCCGCCTCATAGCGGCCGCGAAAGAGAGCAAAGTCGACGGCCTCTTGCGGACTGTCAAACTGCCTCCGTTTGGAAGCCGGCGCGGAAACCGCACGCTCTCGCGCAGCCGTGGCCGTCGCGGCGCTGCCCTCCGCCGCGGCCGTCGGCGCTGGTTCGCTGTGGCCGCAACCGAGCAGGAGCAGACTCGCGAGCAGACCCCTCGCTGCCGCCCGGAGGCAGCGGCTAGCGGCCGGCGAGCTGTGCAATCTGGGCAGCGAGATCTTCACGCGTGAGCTGCAGCTCCTGCTTGAGCGTCTCTATCTGATGGAGGGTCTCCTCGACCTTGCCACGGAGCAGCGCGCCCTCCTTGTCGGTCGCATCCATGCGAACGCCGAGGTCTGCGTTGTTCCGCCGAAGGCTTGCCTCGGCCTCGCCAAGCATGGTCTGGATTGCTGCAACCTTGGACTCCGCCTCCTTGATGAGAACGGCGAGTCTGTTACGCTCCGTCTCGAGCGTGCTGGAGAGGTCGGCCTGCTTGGCCTCGAGGATGGTGAAGCGGGTCTCGAGCGCCTCACCATCGCGCTGCAGGTAGCAGCCGGTCTGAACGACAAGCAGGAGCAGGGCAGAGGCAAGATAGCGAACGCTTCGCATGGGCAGCTCAAAGTGCAGGTGGCTCAAACAAAAAGGGCGCGGCCGCCACTGGCAAACCGCGCCGCAATCGCTCCCGAGGGGAGTTAGCGAGGAGCGAACTCGACGCGGCGGTTGCGCGACCAGGCGTCGTCCGAGGTGCGGCTGTCGGCGGGGCGGGTCTCGCCGTAGGAGACCGTCTTGAGCCGGTTGGCGGCGGTGCCGTTGGTGGTCAGGTAGTTCTTGACCGAGCGCGAGCGACGCTCGCCAAGGGCCAGGTTGTACTCCTCGGTGCCACGCTCGTCGCAGTGGCCTTCGAGGCCCACGGTCGCGCTGCTGTTGGCGATGCAGAGCTTGTTGAAGGCAAGGTCGGCGCGGGCCGACTCGGTGAGGGTCGACTCATCGAAGTCGAAGTAGACGGTGCGGAAGGCGCGGCCATCTTCGCAGTTGTCGTTGGTCGGAGGTGCGATGCGGGCCACGCACAGGTTGGCCTCGCAGCGCGAGCCGCTGGCGCACTCTGCATCGCTGTCGCAGCTGCCTGCAACCTTGCAGCGGTTGGCGCGGCACTCTTGGCCGAGGCCGCAGTCGCTGGTGCCGAGGCACTCGGGGCCACAGGCGTTGCCGCGGCACTTGCCGGGCGAGGCGCACATCGCGTCGTCTTTGCACCAGCCGGGAATGGCGAAGCAGGCGCCGCTGGAGCAGCGCTGGCCCTCGCCGCACGAGGCATCGTCACGGCAGGAGCGGCAGACGGTGTCCACGCAGTAGTTGGTGCCCTTGGCGTAGCCCGCGCAATGCGCGTCGGTCGCACAGTTCGGGTAGCTCCGGCAGCCGCCGAGGAGGACCATCGTCAGGGCCATGGTCGCCATCATCACAAACTGCATCATTCGCTTCGTCATGTTCTGTCTCCTTGGGGCCTCGCCCCAGCTGATTGATTCTGATTGAATGCCGGTCTGTCGGCCTCAACAAGGCTGCCGACCACGCGGCCCGCCCGAAACTATGCTCGCAACGCCGCCAGATCAACCTTCTTGATGAACGGCCCGCCCAACTAGTTCTTCTTGGCCCCGCCGAGCTTCGACTCGATGATCCGGATGAGCTCTTCCTCAGAGTGCGCGTCCGTCAGCTTGACCCCGTTGAGGTAGATTGTCGGCGTTGCTTCGATGCCCGCCTGCTCGCCCTCTGCGCGGTCGTCGGCGACCATCTTCGCCAGCGCCGGATCGGCCAGGTCTGCCTTGAATTTCGCCATGTTGAGCCCAGCCTCCTTGGCGAACCTCTCAAAGAGAGGCATCGGGTCATCCGCCATCGAGAGCTCGGATTGGTGGGCGAAGAGGGCGTCGTGGAACTCCCAGTACCGACCCTGCTTGTGCGCTGCGAGCGCAGCAATCGACGCACGGGGTGCGTTGCGATGGCTCGCAAGCGGGAACTGCTTGTGAACCACCCGGAGCTCCGATTTGCGGGTCGCGGCCACCTTGGCGACAATCTCCGCCATCGTCTTGCAGTGCGGGCACTCAAAATCGAAGAACTCAACGAGCGTTGCGGTTGCGGTCGCGCTCCCCTCAGAGGGTCGCCCTTCGAGGGTGAAGGTGTGAACCTTCCGGGCGTTTGCCACACCCTGCTGGACCTTGTCTGTGATCTGCGCGTCGCTCGCCTTCTCCTTGATGGCGCGCATCATCACCTGCCCAGACTCGACCGCCAGACTGCAGGCTGTCTCAGGCTTCTGGAGGCAATCATCCAGGCTCGAAACCTGCCCATCGCAGGGGCAGAGTTCGGCGGTGGCCAGCGCCACGAAACGCTTGCGCTCTGCTCCTTCAAGAATCGCAAACGGGAGGCTCTGGCCGTAACGCATCGCCGACGGCGCATCGGCCGCCGCCGCCACATCGGTCGCGCCGCTGCCGGCAGTCGGCTCTGCCTTCGCAGGAGCCACCGCGGCGGCTTGGGCCTCCTCTGTCTTTCCGCAGCCCGTCATCAGACAGACCGTCAACATCATCATCCAAACAGCCGTCACTTTCATGGCGTTCCTGTCCTGCTTCAAGGCCTCTGGGCGCCTCCCTTGAGGGGAAGCGACACGCCTCCGTCCTAGTCACGGGCGCGCGGGCAGGTCAACCTTTCGACGCCGTCCAGCCATTCCCGCTGCTTGTCGAATCGCCCTCGGTTGGTTAGCACGATGGCCCTCGTTTCCGATTCCGCCGCTCTCCGACAGGGTGCCTGCCATGAAGTCTTCCGCCGCCTACTTGATGCTTGCCCTCGCCCTCTCGGTTGCCGGCTGTTCGTCCGACTCGACCGTCTCCTCCGCCGCAATCTCAGCCGCCGCCGTCGGCGACTCCTGCGCGGCAGACGCTGACTGCGGCGCTGGCGCCACCTGCCTGACCGCCGGTTTCCCGGGTGGCCTCTGCACCGCGGAGTGCTCAGGCACCGTCGCCTGTCCCGATGGATCGCTCTGCGCAAGCCTCGCCTCCGACGCCAACACCGCCTACTGCGCCGTCTCCTGCAACAGCAACGACGACTGCCGCAACGGCTACACCTGCAACAGCATCGGCGTCTGCAACCCGCCCACCTCCGGAACCTCCGACGCCGGCACCGACGGTTCGGGCGACGCGGGCGACGCGGGCACCGATGTCACCCCGCCCTCGAGCCCCAACATCGGCGCTGCCTGTGCCACCGCTTCAGAATGTGCCGCGCCGGGCGGACTCGAAGCCCTCTGCCTCTCGGAGGCCAACGGCTTCCCCGCCGGCACCTGCTCCGCAGCCTGCGACCCCGCCGGCGCCAACACCTGCGGCGACGGCGCTGCCTGCCTGCCCACCAGCGTCGGTGGCCGCTGCGTCTCTGCCTGCACTGCCGAGACCACCTGCCGCACCGCCTACGAGTGCTGCAACTTCGGTGCAGGCGCCCTCTGCCTCCCCGACGGCCTCCTCGCCTCTTGCACCGCACCCGCGCCCACCCCGGTCGACAATCGGCCCGCCCCTGGTGAAATCGCTGCCTCCTGCGTCGACGATTCCGAGTGCACTGTTGGACCTGCTCCCGTCTGCTTCGCCCAGTTCGGCCCCGGCCTCTGCACCTCTGGCTGTGCCGACGACGCTGACTGCGGCGTAAACGGCGTCTGCGGCGACGTCGGCGGCGGTCAGACCTTCTGCTTCCGCAGCTGCACCGCCGAGACCGATTGTGCTGTCGATTTCGTCTGCTGTGACGTCGGTGGCGCCAGCATCTGCCTCGACGGCGGGCTGTGCCGCTGAAGCGTGCGCTCGCATCGCTGGGCCTGAGCCTGGCCCTGTTGGGCTGTCAGCCCTCGTCCGACGAGCCGCTCCGCGCAGACCCCGCCGCCGGCCAGGCGCTGGTGGTCGCCCTCGAAGTTTCGCAGGTGGCCCACGCCACCGCCGAAGTGCTCGCTACCCGGCCTGCACCCGGCTGCAGGCCCACGCTTGTCTGTCCCCTCGGGCCCGTCACGATCACCAGCTCGGTCACAATCCGCCGTCAGGAGCCCGGTGGCACCGCGGAGGCTGTTGAACGGACCGTCTGGTCGCGCGATGGTAGCGGCAACATGAGCATCGACTTTCAGACCTCAACACCTGCCGCAGCCGGCGGACAATCCACGCACGAGCTGGCGCTCCGCCGCATCGGTGATGATCGTTACGGTGCCCTCGACGGCCGCTTTGTGAAGGCCACCGTCGCTCCCCTCCTCGATGAACGGATTGCCGCAGACCCGCAGGCCCAACTCGACAGCCTCTTCGCGCTGGCCAAGGCCGACGATGGTTCGACACCCCGCTGCGCGGTTGCGCCCGCGGAACTTCCGGGCCGGCTCCAGTTGGCAACGGCGGAGCTCTTCGACGACCGCCGCACCCTGCGGCTGACCATCGAACTACCCTCCGCCAAGATGCTCGAACTCGAGGCAGAGGAGAAGGTCAGCTGTACCGCCGACGCAATCACCGCTCCGGAAGCTGCCGTCGCCGTCGCTACATCCGTCGCGTCTGCCGCGCTCGAGGCCTTTCTCACCGAGGGCCACGCCGCTGGCTGGCTCCTCCCCGCGCCCACGCATGAAGCGCCGCGCCGCTGATTCCGCCTTGATCTGCCGCCCGCCCTCTCACTACAAAGCGCCATCCCAACTCTGAGGTTTCTCACATGGCTATCCTGACCCTCCAGCACTTCACTGCGCTCACCGAACAGACCGTCGACCTCGTCGCGGTCGCAGTAACCAAGCCCTACGATTCCGCGCTCGCGCTCCCGTTCTCGGCCGAGACCTCGGCCCGGCTGGTTGCTGAGGCCAAGCGGGTAGAGTTCGACGGCGCCCTCGGAAGCTCCGTTGCCGTCAGCGGCGGCCCCGATGCGCCCTGGGTTGCCCTCATCGGTGCCGGGTCCGACTCCCCTGCCAAGGCCTTCCGCCGCGTCGGTTGCAAGGTTGTGAAAGTCGCCCGAGAGCTCAAGGCCAAGCACGCGGCCCTCGTCGGGACCGACGGAGAGTCGGCTCGGTTCGCTACCGAAGGTGCCATCCTCACCAGCTACCAGTTTCTGAACCACCGCACGGGCGCCGCCGCAAAGCCGGCAGAACCGAGCATCTTCAGCATCATCGCCTCTGAGTCGGCTGCCGCCCACCTCGTACTCGGCAGAGAGCTCGCGGAGAGCGTTGTCTTCGCCCGTGACCTCGCCAATGAGCACCCCGGAAAATGCACCCCAACCTGGCTGGGCGAGAAGGCCGAGGAGATTGCTGCTCGCTATGGTTTTGAGGCCGTCATCAAGGGCGACCACGAACTCGAACTGGAAGGGTTCCGTCTCATCCTGGCAGTTGGTCGCGGCTCGCACGAGCCCTCGCGGCTCATCCACCTCACCTATCGGGGCGAGGGACCCATCGAGCGCCGCATCGCGCTCGTCGGAAAGGGCGTCACCTTCGACTCCGGCGGCTACTCGCTCAAGCCGGGTGACTCCATCGTCGGCATGCACCTCGACATGGGCGGCGCCGCTGCTGTGCTAGGCACAGCCGAGGCCATCGGACGCCTCCGGCCGAAGGGCATCGAGGTCCACTTCATCGTCCCCTCCGTCGAGAACCTGGTAAGTGGCAACGCCTACCGCCTCAACGAGGTCTTCACCTCGTACGATGGGCAGACCGTCGAGATTCTCAACACCGATGCCGAAGGGCGCCTCATCCTTGCCGACGCGCTCGCCTACGCACGCAGCTTCGAGCCGGACGTCATCATCGACCTCGCCACCCTGACGGGCGCCTGCGTGGTGGCGCTCGGCCTCGAGACGGCCGGCCTCTTCTCCAACACGAACGCCTTCGCCGACGAACTCCTCGCTGCGGCCGATGGCGCCGACGAGGCGCTCTGGCGGCTCCCGCTCGCGGAGCGGCTCGAAGAGGCGCTCAAGTCCGATGTCGCCGACCTCAAGAACGTGGGCCCTCGCTGGGGCGGCGCCATCAGTGCGGCGCTCTTCCTCAAGCGGTTCGTCGGCACAACAAAGTGGGCCCACATCGACCTCGCCGGTCCCGCGATGGCCGAGCGTGAGTGGGAGTACATCAACAAGGGCGGCACCGGCTTCGGCGTCGCGCTCCTGACTGAGTACCTGACCCGCTCGGAGCCCTAGCGCTCGGCTGCGATGCCGAGCACCTCGCCGAGCATCGCAGCAGCTTTGTCTCGTTCACCGGCGCGGCTCAGAAAGGCGGCACGGTAAACGGGCAGGAAGGCGCCAAGGGCTGCGTCGGAGCCCACGCTCTTCTTGGCATCCTCAAGCACCTTCTCCCAGCCGGCGATACCGCTCGACTGCCGATAGAGCGCATTCAGCAGTCCGAAGGTGGCCGGCAGGTAACTTTCGTCGCGGGTATGCGCCCGCTTGAAGGCACTGAAGGCCCGATCGTAGTCTTCGTTGAGATAGGCAGACTGCCCCTCTGCGGTGTCGAGCGCGGAAGAGACCCGCTTGGCATCTCCCTCGCGAGGCGCTGCGGTCGTCTTAGCGCCGAGCTCCTGCCAGAGCGTCAACCGCTCCTTCTGGGTCGTCCACTCCTGCAGCGAGAGTGCCGGCATGGAACGCGCCTTTGCGGGAGCAAAGAGCAACGCCTCTGCCAACAGCGCAGCCCGCACCTTGTTGCGCAGGTCGGTGATCTCGGGGCGGGCAAAACCAGCACGCAGCAGCGACTGAAAGAGCGCGTGGGCGCCGCCGCCGGAGGTCGTGAGCGCGACGCCGTCCTCCAGCTTGGCGAGCAGCGCTGTGCGGATCGTCTCCTGCGCCTCCGGGCCCTTCGCTGTCGCCGCGGGATTCTTGCGGCCCTTGTTCGCCGAGTCGCGCTCCTGCGAGAGCTTATCCTTGCGGTCGCGCGGAGGGGCGGTCAGTTCGGCGCGGTCCGCGAACCTGCCCAAGTAGATGTCGTAGTAGAAGACTGCGAGCTCAAAGTTGTTGGCCCAGTGGGCGCTTCGCGCGATCGCCAAGTAGAGATCCCCGCGGGAGGGCTCGCGCTGCGCGGCCTCCACAAGGTAGGGAATCGCCTGCTCGTACTGCTCGGAGTTGTAGAGCTCACGGCCCCGCTGAAAGGGGTTTGCTTCGTCGGGTCCGACCTGGGCAGAGGCCGCGGCCGGCAGCGAGAGCAGCCCGAAGAGCGCAAGGGCAAGGAGCGTCGAAGTGGGGTTCCGCATCAGAGATCCAACGGTGGGCTGGTGGACTCTTTGTCCTCGGTCGCGTTGCTGGGGAGCAGCCGGTTGAGCCAGGAGGTCAGGCCGGTCTGGTCAGGGAGGTTGATGCCCACGCCGACGGTCATGCCGAACCAGGGCTGGCCGCCCTGCGAGAGGTTGCTCGCCAGCATCAGGTCACCAGTCGCGTAGACCAGAGAGTTGAAGTGGAAGCGGGTACCGCCGCGAACCTCGAGCGCGAAGGCGTCGTTAACGAACTCCACATTCTTGGTGTCGGAGATGGAGCCGACGAGGACGGCGTTGCGGCCGAAGGCGAAGCCACCCAGCACGTGGGGCTCCCAGTACCGGTTGAGCAGGCGCCGGTAGCCGCCCTGCAGGAAGCGGATCCGCCACGAGCTGGTCTCGGTCGGGTCCACACCATCGAGGGGCTCATCCTTGAGCTTGAAGGCATCGATGCCGGCCGGGGCTCCGGAGAAGGCCACGGAGCCGCCGAGCGGCAGGAGCTCCCAGTTACGCCAGGTGAAGATGGGCTCGATGGCAAGCTCAAAGCCGTGCGAGACGCCGCCTTCTGTGCTGCCGAGTTCGGCATTCTTTGTGGGGTAGTCCAGAATGCGCCCGTCGCCACTCTCGCTGCCGCGCCAGTCGCTTGACGAGACGAGATAGCCGGCGCGGACTTGAAGGAGCAGCGGCGAGGCCATCAACTGGGCCCGCATGCGGGCGTCGAGCGTGGCTTCGCTCTCAAAGAGCACCACGCGCATGTCGCGCTCTTCGCCGGCCACAACATGCAGGTTGGCGATGAGCGGGTTGAACCCCGGGGCGGCGACGGTGAGCTTGCGGTCGCCCGGCTCAAACCGAACTGGCTCGTTGATGGGGCGAGGCGTGGGGTCTTCGTCGATGTAGACGGAGGCACCCTGGGTCTCCGAGAAGACAGTGATGGCTGCGAAGCTGCGCGCCAGTGCCGCATCGAGCGAGATCCGGTCTCCGGCGCGGAGTTCGGCGCTCGTGTCGAAGGGGAAGTAGCCGTCGGCAGAAACCTGCAGTTTGTAGGCGCCGAGAGGCAGGAGCAGGTGGGCGGGGGTCTCGCCCTTTGCCTCTCCGTTGATGCTGACGGTAGCGCCGGACGGGGTGCTGGTGATGGTGAGCTCGCCCTTGGAGCCGGTGAGGTCGTTGGCGATGTTGAAGAGCAGTTCGCGCAGGTCTTTGGCCTCAAAGGTCTGCGGGGCCTTGGTCTCGCCGGCCGGGTCGGCGACGGTTACCTCGGCGCGTCGGCAGCCATCCTTGACGGTAAAGTCGATGAGCGTGGAGGCAGCCATCGCGTCGACCACCGCCTCGGCGGGGGAGTCGCAGGTGGACATGCCTCCGAGGCAGCCGGGAAGAGGGAAGCCGCGCTCCACAAGCTCTTTTCCGATGCCTTTGACGCCCACGATGTGCCTGGCGTCGGGGGCCTTTTCGAGCACCTCACCGAGCAGCGACTCCACACGGGAGCGGCTGGTGCTACAGCCGTCGCCGACGCGTGCAGTCCAGAAGAAGGTGGGAAGCTCCTGGG
>CAIQPA010000676.1 GCA_903873545.1 uncultured delta proteobacterium | reverse complement strand
TTCGCTGCCGCCACGCTCGCGCCGCCGCGCGCACCCTTCGACCTCATCGTGCCCGTCCCCCTCTCCCGCGAGCGGCTCCGTGAGCGGGGCTACAACCAGGCCCTGCTCATTGCCCGCGGCGTGAGCCGAGCCACACAAGTGCCCATGCGGCAGAGCAGCCTCACGCGCCACCTGCACGGTGAGGCGCAGAGCTCTAAGGGGCGTGACGCACGGCGCGACATTCTGGGCGCCTACACGGCCCGCTCCGTCGCAGGGCGGCGTGTGCTGCTGGTCGACGACGTCACCACGACCGGCGCGACCGCCATCGCCTGTGCCGCAGCGCTGCTGGAGAGCGGTGCGCAGAGCGTGGCCTCCTGGTCGGTTGCCGCAGCGCCCTGAACCCCTTTGCGGCTTGACGGCCAATCTCCGCAGTTGGTAGCCTCGCCCGACTGCGGAATCGCCCGCGCTGTCTCACGAAGGTTGCTCCATGCGTACGTCCACGGCTTGCGGTTTGGTGGTGCTCGCGTCGCTCGTTCCGACGCTCGCTCATGCCGCAGAAATGACCGATGTTGCGGACGCCTTCGACACGGCCCACAACAACCCCATCGACTTCCGCTTTGAGCCCTCTTTTCGCTCGGAGAGCAGTTCGGGGGTCATCTCGCGCGAGAACGTCTGCACGCCAGATGGATGCGCGGCGACTGTCTTCAACCGCGAGCTCGACTTCGCCCGGAGCACGAGCATCCTCGACACCACGCTGAAGCTGGGCGTCGGCATGAACTTCGAGCTCCACGGCCGGCTCCCCGTCGTCTTTGGCGACCGGACCAACCTGAAGTTCGCAAAGGACGTGAACGGCGAGAACTCCCGCGTCGACCCGTCGGATACGAACATCGCAGCAGACCTCGCCGACGGAGACTTCTTCAGCTCCTACCAGTTCTTCGACGTGGAGACGCAGGGCGACGGCATCAAGCGGAGCGGCACGGGCGACCCGACCCTCGGCTTTGCCTGGTCGCCGCTCGAGAGCACCGAAGAGGAGCCCTGGGGCACGCTGGTCTTCGGCTTCGACTACACCCTGCCGATGGCGGAGATCCGCACCGCCGACAACGACGCTGTTGGCCGCGGCGTCCACAACTTCGCCTTCTCGCTCGCCTCAAGCCGGCCCGTCGGCGCGATTGAGCCCTTCTTCACCTTCCAGTTCGACCTGCCGCTGCCGGCCACCGACTCGCCCTACCGCGACATCTCCTCCGACCAGAGCCTCGTCGGCCCCGGCCCCAAGTTCGAGACCACGCTGGGGACCGAAGTGACCATGTTCAAAGATGCAGCCAGCAAGCAAAGTTACACGCTCGGGCTAGGCATGCGCTACGGCTACCAGTTCGCCGGCCGCGACTGGACGCCCCTCTCCGACGCCTTCGCCAAGGGCTGCGACGACCTGTCGCCGCTCCAAGCCGGCATGGTCACTGCGGGTTCGGGCGGTCCCGACGGCAATGCCTACAACCCCATCGCCGACACGCTACCTCGCGATGCGAGTTGTGGTTGGGTAATCCAAGCGCCCGGCAACGCTGTCGGCCTCGACAACCCCGCCGCCGCGACGAGCGAAACCAAGTTCGCCTACGACGGGCTCAGCGATGTGGAGGGCTTCGGCCTGGTGGGCGGCAACATCGCCCTCAACCTGCAGTTCTCCGAGTGGGCCGAGCTCCGCATCAAGAGCGATGTGGTCTACGAGACCTCGCACTTCCTGACCAACGCCAACTCGGGCAAGAGCTCAGGCGATGACGATTCGGTCGAGCTGGATCCCGCAAAGGGCGAGCGGAATCCTTTCTACAACACCGCGATCGATGCCCAGGGCAGCCGCTTCCGCTCGGATGGCGTTCTCCGCATCAACTGGGCCGCCACCTTCGCCATCCTACTCTGAAGACTTGAGCCTCGCCCGCGCGCGGTCGTAGACCTCGGTGCTCTTGAGGCCGAGCCGCTTCGACAGCAGCTTGGCGATCGCCTTGGTGCGGAGCCCCTCCTCCGCGAGGGCGTCGATCCAGCCATCCACCTCGGCATCTGGCGGCGGTCCGGCAGCCGGCGGGGGCGAGATGCCCAGCACGAACTCGCCTCGCGGCTCTGCAAGCGCAAGGTGGGCAGCAACCTCTGCCGCGGTGCCGCGAATGAACTCCTCATACTGCTTGGTCAGCTCCCGCCCTGCGACGACGCGCGCAGCCGGAGCCTGACGGGCAATCTCTGCAACGAGCGCTGCAACCCGGTGGGGGCTCTCGAAGCAGACCGACGTACCTGAGGCCGTCAGCCACGAGGCCACGGCTGTGCTCCGCTCCCCTTCGGCCCGAGGCGCAAAGCCCACGAAGGTCCAGCGATCGGCAGGCAGCCCCGCCGCGCTCAGAAAGGCCAGCACCGCGCTGGCGCCCGGCACGGGTACCACCGCCACGCCGGCCTCTGCAGCAGCCCGCACGAGCACAAAGCCGGGGTCGGAGATGAGCGGGGTGCCGGCGTCAGTAACGAGCGCCATCTCCTCGCCCTCTCGGAGCCTGCGCACCACCTCGTCCACCTTCTGGCGCTCGTTGTGGTCGTGGAACGAAGAGACGGGTGTCTCGATGCCGTGACGGCTCAGCAGCTGCCGCGTGTGGCGCGTATCCTCCGCGAGAATGAGAGAGACATCGCGCAGCAGGCGAAGCGCCCGCAGCGTGATGTCCTCCATGTTCCCGATGGGCGTGGCGACGATGTAGAGCGCCACAGGAGCCTTAGGGTCGGGCACCGGCGGGCAGCGCCAAGCCTAGCTCCGCACGGAGCTGGAAGTAGTGCTCCGAGACGGCAAACAGCGTGAGGTCGCGGACCCGATCCTGAGGAGCGGAGCGGCCGACCGCGTTGGCACCCTGGGAGATCTGCTCGATGGCGCTGCGGAGGTCGCCGGAGACGACCAGGGCGGCGCGGGCCGCTGTGAGGTCTGCATGGCGGAGCCAGGCAGAGAGGTCGGGGTTACGGCCGGCATCAAGCACAGCCTTTACCCGTGCCTCAATCTCGCCGCGATGGGGTGGCTGAAGGTCCTGCATGGCATGCGCCAGCTCCTGCACCTTCTCGACCGGTGCGTCGGCGGGCATCTGCTCCGTCACGACCGCAACGGCCGCGTAGAAGAAGGGCTTGATGGCGTCGCTCTTGGGAGCAACCGAGGCCAGGTAGAACTCGGGCCGCATCAGCGCAGCCGCTCGCGCCGCTGCGAAAGCGAGCTCACGCGGCTGCTTGCCAGAGAGCATCTCCTTGCCGACCAGCACCGCGGCGGGATGGAGGTTGGCGTTGGACACACCGACGGCTCCCTCCTTGACGTAGGCCAGCAGCGCGCCGCTATCGACCGCGGTTGCGGCCTGCGCCAGCGCGGTGGAGAAGAGCGACTTGTCTGCAAGGTCGAGCCTGTCTTTCTTCTTCACGCCAACCGTCTTGAGGTCGCTCGAGAAGGTGTCGCGAATCGAGACCGAGACCGCCGCGAAGAGGTTGGAGAGCACGACATCGGTGTCGGCATGGTAGATGAGCCGCCACTGCTCAGCACTGATGGGCTTGGAAACCGCCTTGGGCGCCGCGTTGAGGTGCTTCTGGTAGAAGGCCTCCTGCTCGCGGGTGGCCTGACCGAGCAGCGCGAGCGCGCCTGCAACGCACCACGCCTTGTCCACCTCGTTCTCGCGGAGGTAGAGTTCGTAGAGCGTCTGGTAGCTCTCGACCCGGTTGGGCTCGTTCTCGATGAGGCGGTGGTGCTGCGCGATGACCGCCTTGCCCGACGCGCCGGAGCGGGCGTAGAGGTCGGCCAGAATCTCGTGGAGCGTCTGGTCGTTGGGCGCGAGCCCCGAGGCAAGCTGGAAGGAGGCGATCGCCTCCTCGTACATGCCGAGGCGGGAGCGATACACCTCGCCCAGGTTGCGGTAGAGGAGGAGCTGAAGCGCCCTGCCCTCTTCGGAACTGTCGCTGCCGACCCGCTCGATCATCTTGCGGTAGTTCTTCTGCAGCGCGGTCCAATCCTTCGCCTCGGTCAGCAGCTGGTCGATGGCTTCGAAGGCCTCGAGCAGGCCGGCATCCTCGCCAAGCGCCTGGTTGAAGAAGACAATCGCCTCTCCAGCATTCTCGAGCTGGTCGCGGAACATGGTGCCGATGGAGAAGAGCAGGCGGGCCTTGCGGCTGGCATCGGTCTCCTGCGCAGCAAGCACACCCAGCGTCTCGGTCGCCCGCTGCCAGTTCTCCGACTCAGCGTAAATCTGAAGCAGTTTGTTGAGCACCAGGCGGGAGTTGGGCTCGAGCTCGAGCGCCAGCCGCAGGTACTTGTCAGCCTCGTCGAGATTCGATGCCGCCTCGTATGACTCGCCAATCTGGACGAGCAGCTTGAACCGCTCCGCGGAGGGCACGACCTCGAGCAGCTTCGTCCTGGCCTCGAGTGCGCCAGACTCATCGTTGGAGGCGATGCAGCACTGCAACAGGAGCTGCAGCGCATCGGCTCGGTTGGGCTCGGTCGCCAGCACCTGCTCCGAGAGGTCGCGGGCTCCGTAGAGGTCGTCGACCTCCATGTAGCAGCGGGCGGCAGACATCATCACTTCGGTCCGCTGCGCAACCGCCAGCGTGGCGCCAGCCATGCGAAGCACCTCCTGGTAGGCCTCCGCCGCATCGCGGTGCTGACCGACCTTCGCCGAAACACGGGCGAGGCCGAGCAGCGTCTCAGGGTTGCTCCCCTCGAGCTGAATGGCCGCGTCGTAGTGCGCACGAGCCTCGTCGAACTGGAGCAGCGACTCCGCCACCCAGCCTGCGATCCGCTCGAGCGAGGCCGCTGCTGCAGGCTCACGCTCCTCCTCCTGCGACAACAACAGCTTCACGAGCGGGCGAGCCCGCTCGGCGCGGTCGAGCTTCACATAGATGGGCAGCAGCGGCTCTGCGGCACGCGCGAGCGTGGGATCCAGCTCGAGCGCATCTTCAAGCCAACGCTGTCCCTCGCTCTGAAGCCCGAGGTGGACCAGGTGGGTCCGGCCGATTGCGGTCATCAGCACCGCACGATCCATCACCTCGGTCGTCATCTCGAGGTGGGCAAGCTGAACGCTCACCGCCTCGTCCCAGCGACCGAGCGCCTCGAGTTCCGATGCTACGCCACGCAGGACCGCGGGGCGTGTGCCGTCGAGGTCCCGTGCACGGTTGAAGCGGTCGAGCGCCTCAGCATGTAGGCCCAGCTTGGCTCCGAGCAACTCGCCGGCGTGGAAGTGGAAGACCAACTTCGAGGCTTCGTCGCCCGTGACGGCAGCGGCCCGATCAAGCAGCTCCACCGACCGCTTCCAGTTCTCCGTCTCCTCGTAGAGGCCGGCAAGGCTCGCGAGCGCGCCGAGTTCGGTCCCACGGAGCTCCAGCGCCTGCTCTAGCGAAGCGATGGCGCGGGCGGTGTCCTGCTGCTGCTCCACGAGCACCGCGGCCGCCTTGGTACGAGCCGACACCCGCTCATCGAGTTCCGATGCCGCGACGGCGCGACGGTCGTAGAGCGCCACGAGCTCTTCGAACCGCTCCTGCTCCGTGAAGATGCGCTCAAGCGAGGTGAAGGCCAGGTCATGACCCGCATCTAGCGAGAGCACCGACTCCAGCGATCCAATCGCAGAGAAGACGTCGTCTGCAGACCGCTCCTGGACCCGCGCCCGGGCGAGCAGGAGCTCCACCCGTTCGCCCGTGCCCGTGAGCAGCGCAAGGCGACGCTCGGTCACCTCGAGCCAGCGGCTCCAGTCCTCGATGGAGGCGAGGAGCGGCTCCACCGCCACCATCGCCGGCAGGTCATCGGCCTTGACCGACAGCGCATCGAAGTAGGCATCGATTGCCCGCTCCACATCGTGAAGTTTGGTCGCCCAAATCTCCGCAACCTCCGACCGGCACCGGACCATCTCAGAGGGCTCCGAAGCCACGTCGGCGCGACGCTCCAGCACAGCGACCAGCTCACGCCAGTCGGGCATCGCGGCGAAGATGCGCTCGAGCGCGTCGTAGGCAACCGCATCACGGTCCTGAACATCCAGCGCCTGCTGGAAGGCCTTTGCAGCAGCATCCAGGTCGCGAAGCTTCTCCTCGGCGATGGAGCCGACCCTCCGAAGCAGCTCGCCCTGTGCAGCGGGGTCGTAGGAGACCTCCACCTTGCGGGTCAGGATGCCGCTCAGCGCCGACCAGTCCTCGGTCACCGTGTAGATGCGCTCGAGGGCGGCGAGGGCGAGCGTGTTCTCGCCATCAATCGCCAGCGCCTGGTCGAAGAAGACCTCCGCCATCTCGGGCCGGTTGAGCTTCTCCTCCTGGATACGACCAGCCGCAAGCCGGAAGGGCAGTGTCGCCTCCTCCGAGTCGTCTGCCGCCACGCGACCGATGATCGAGCGGTAGAGGTCGATGAGCGCAGCGTGCTCGCCCGCAAGGTCGGCCAACCGCTCGAGCTCCAGCCGGAGCTCCTCTTCCGTCGGTGCCAGGTCGAGCGCCTTGGCGACCACCGTGAAGGCCATCGCGGCGTTGTTCAGCTTCTGCTCGAACACCGGCACCGCGCGGAGCAGCGTCGTCTTCCGCTCCCAGAGGTCTTCGGTGTAGGTCGCCCGGTCGACGATCAGGCTACCAAGCGCAGACCAGTTCTCCATCGACTCGTAGAGGGCCTCCAGCGCTGCGCAGGCATCGCCGTCCGTGATATCGAGGTCGGCGATCCGCTCGAGAGCGGCGACCGCCTTCTCCTGGTTCCGTACCTCATTCGACCAGATGCCGGCGATGCGGTGAAGGATCTCAATGCGGTCGGTGTCGGTCGTAAGGAGCGCCACCTTCTGCTCCAGGATCGCAGCGCACTTCTCCCACTGGCCAAGGCTTCCGAAGAGGCCGTCAAGCCGCTCGAGCGTATCGACGCTCTCGGGCTGCGATGCGAGCACCCGCTCCCAGGCCGCGACAGCCTTCTCGCGGTCGCCGATGGTGTCGGCGTAGAGTTCGCCAAGCTGCACAAAGATGGCGACATGATCGCCCTCCTCCAGATGCTTTCCGGCGACGAGCCGCTCCAGCACATCGGCCAACGGCTCCGCACTGCCCACCTGCTGGTAGAGGGCGCGAAGCTGGCGCAGGTCGTCTCCGTTATCCGGCTGCAGCAACAGTGCCTTCGCAAAGCGCTCGATGGCTGCCTCGGCATTGTCCAGCCGCTCGGCCTGCACGCGGCCGGCGCGCACCAACAGCCCATGCTGTGCCGCTGCGTTCGGGGCGAGTTCGGCCAACTGGTCGAGGACGTCGGCCCACTCCTGGTCACGCTCAAGCCGCTCGAGCAGCAGCGAGAGCTGCTCCCAGGCATTGGTCGCATCGGGGCGGATGGCCGCAACCCGGCGCCAGAGCTCCACTGCATCATCGGAACGATCGAGGAGTTCGTCGGCCAGGAGCGCCATCCGCTCGAGGTAGCCAACACGCGCAGCATCCTCGGTGGCGAGCTCGAGCTGACGCTCGAGGACGTCGAAGAGGCGGGCCCAGCTCTCGGAGGCCAGGAAGAGGCGCTCAAGCGCGTCGAGCGCCGCCTTGTGCGTCGCCTCCGACTCCAGGATCTCTTCGTACGAAGCCACCGCTGCTTCGGCGTCGTCCAGGTGCTGCTCCTGCACCTCGGCGCGACGCCAGAGGAGCGCGACGACCTGCGCAGGCTCAAAGAGGCCATCGCGACGGCGTGTCAGCACCGGCGCAAGGTCTGCCCAACGCTTCTGCGCCAGGTAGATCCGGTCGAGCGCTTCAAGTGCCGTGGCATCCGCTTCGTCGACCGACAAGACCGTGAGCCAAGCCTTCTCAGCACCATCGAGTTCGTTCAGCTCCGACTCGAGGATCCGGCCCTGACGGGTGGCGTAGTCCTTCTTGTCGTCGTCGGAGAGCTCTTCGCGGAGCAGGTCGCCGAAGACATCGGCAACCTCCGACCACTTCTTCGTCGTTGCGGCGAACTGCTCGAGCTGGTCGCGGAGCCCCGCCTCAGTCGGCCGCTCCATAAGCGCCTGCGCAGTCGCAACGAGGCCGGCGCTCTGATCTTGGAGTTCGGAGACCTGAACCTCGGCCGTCTCGAGCCAGATCCGGTACCGCTCGTCGCCGTCACTCTCTACATCGATGCGCGCCCGGTTGAGCGCAACGAGCGCCTTCCAGCGCCCAAGCGCACGGTAGGAGGGCTCGAGCCAGGCTGCGACCGCCTGCACCTCGCTCCCAGCAGCCAGAAGTCCCTCAAGCGCGGCCATCGCGTCGGCGTCATGCTCGCTCTCGCGCAGCACCTCACCATAGGTCTCCACGGCATCGCCGGGGCGACGGAGGAACTCTGCCATCACACCCGCAAGCCGAAGCCGGAGCGTCCGCTTCCACGCGGCCTCGCTGGCCGTGTCCACCTGACGCTGCAGGGTGTCTGCGACCTCCTTCCAAGACTCACCCGCCTGGTAGAGCC
>CAIQPA010000675.1 GCA_903873545.1 uncultured delta proteobacterium | reverse complement strand
CACGATTGGTCGGAGCTACGGCCTCTGCCGGACGGAGCGTTTTTACGACCAGCTCTCTGCGGCGAGCTGCTCGGGGACGCTCATCGATGACGATCTGCTGCTGACGGCCGGCCACTGCGTGTCCAGCGCGTCGGACTGCGCGAGCACGGTCTGGGTCTTCAACTACTACATGGAGTCGGCGACTGCGCTGGCGACCATTGAGGCGACCGATGTCTATGAGTGCGTCGAACTGTTGGTGAACCAGGAGCCGTCGCGGAGCACCGATCTCGACTACGCGATCCTTCGTCTTGACCGCTCCGCGTCGCCGCGTCATGCGCCGGCCGAGGTCGAGAAGCAGCGGGTAGCGATGCGTGTGGGCGATCCGGTTACCATGATCGGTTTTGGCAGTGGTCTGCCCGCGAAGATCGACACTGGCGGCACTGTCGTCGATGCCTCTGCCGGCTCGTTGGAGGCCTTCCGTGCGACCACCGACGCGTTCGGCGGGAACTCGGGTTCGGGCGTCTTCGACATCAACCGCAAGGTGGTCGGCATCCTCGTGAACGGCGACACCGACTACAACTACCGGAGCGGCTGCGCGGCGGTGAACGTGCTGCCGGAGACGGGCGTGTCGGGCGAGGGCGTCACCTACGCCTTCAATGCCGTGCAGGACCTGTGCGGCACCGGCTACGCGAGCGCCCGCCTGTGCGGCACGAGCTCGATCTGTGGCGACGGCTTCTGCAGCCCGGACGAGTCCGAGGCGACCTGCGCGAGCGACTGCGCGAACAGCTGCGGCAACGGGGTGTGCGACGTGACCGACATCCCGAGCTGCCCGAGCGAGTGCGGCGGATCGCTCCCGGCAGGCTGGCGCTGCCCCGCGGTGAACTTCGGCGGCGGCGATGGCTGCGACTGCAATTGCGGCGCCTGGGACACCGACTGCGATGACCCAGCGGCCGATGTCTACAACTGCCGCCCCGGAGAGATTTGCGGCGCCGACGGCCTCTGCGTGAGCGGTGGCGGCACCGATGCCGGTACGACAGACACGGGTACGACGGACACGGGCACGACGGACACGGGTAGCGCGGACAGCGGCACGACGGATACGGGCCGCCCCGATAGCGGGACGACAGACACAGGCTCCACCGACACGGGTACCGCGGGCGGCGACGCTGCTGCGGACGATACGACCGCGTCGGGCAGCGGCAGTGATGCACCGGGCTTTGGCTCGGTGGTGTCGGTCAGCGCACGGACCCCCGACAGTGGCTGCAGCGCCGGTGGTAGCTGGCTCTCTCTTCCGGGCCTGTTTGCCATGGGCGTGCTGCTGCTCCGCCGCCGCCGCCGCGCCTAGGTCGTTGCGCCGCTCTGCATGAGGTAGAGCGCGACGATGACGAAGAAGCGGAAGCCGATGGGAACCCAGACAGAGCGACTCAGCCACATGGTGAGCGCTGCAGGGATCCCGACAAAGAGGAACCACATGCCGAGGATGACCGGTGTGATGGGCGTGTCGGAGCGGAGGACATCGAAGAAGCTGGCCATGTAGGCAGCGCTTCCGCCGGCCGCGAGCAGCAGGCCGACGATGGGGTTGCGCGCTTCGACGAACATGGTGCGGGCGACGTGGCCCTCGAAGAAGAGGCCCTCTCCGAGGGCGCGCAGTGCGGCGATCATCACAATGGCGCCAACGCCCGCAGTGCGGTCGTAGGAGAAGGACCAGAGCTCGGCGAGGAGGTAGCCTACGAGGAGGCCAGCGAAGGGCAGCGCCCAATGCCAGCTCCGGGCCGCAGCAAAGCCAAGGCGAGAGAGGGGCTCATTGCGGAGCATGAGGGTGGCCGCCACGGTGGCGCCGACCAGCAGCAGGAGTCGGAGCAGGTTCATGGGGTCGAGCAGTCCGAGCTGGTGCTCGAAGCGTCCCCAGTCGGTGAGCAGGACGGCGCCGACGGCGATGGCCCAGACGGCGACCAGCGGACCCATGGCTGCGCGCGCCCCGGTGTCGGCGTTCCCGACGCCCCAGGGGGAGGGTTCGGCGATCAGCTTTTCGGCGGTGGCTCGCTGGGCTGGGATGTTGATTTCGCTGGCGCTTCCGCGTCGGACGGTCTGGTCGGGCGCGGAGAGGTTGCGCCTAACGGCAGTGCCGGACTCGAGCGCATGCACGAGCGAATCGGTGGGGTGGAAGGCCTCCATGGCGGCGGTCCGTGGGGCCGCCGGCAGGAGCCGCGCGATGACCTCGTCCGCGAACGCCTGCGCCGGTAGGAGGGCGTCGAGCTCTCTGAAGAGCGGGAGCCGCCCGATGCTCTCGGCGCGTGCGATGATGGCCTCCCGCCGGTCGCTCATGATCATGGCTGCGGCTGCGCGGGTGATGAGCTGCTTTGCCTCTTCGAGCGCCGGTGCGTCGTCATCGGAAAAGAGGCGGGGTCCGAAGTGCTCTTGGATCTGCAGGGTGCGGGCCTGTGCCGCCTGGGCGATGGCCTCGGGGGCCTCGTCGATGGCTGCGCCGACGATGTCTGGGAGCGAGCAGTCGAGGAGCCGCGTGCGGAACTGCGGCGGCCGGACCTTGAGGAGGTTGTCTGCAAAGAGCCGCGCCGGCTTTGCGGTGATGCGCGGGTTGGTGGAGGTTCGCGACTGCGCGGCGTTGGAGGCGGAGGAGGCGGAGGAGGGCTGGGAGAGCGCCGGCGTGACGCGTGAGACCGAGCCGAGCGAGATGGCGGGTCGGGCCGCGGCGGAATGCTGCGCCGTGGCGGATGAGGCAGAGGGCTGTGCTGCAGCGCCAGGCGAGCTCGGCTTGCGCAGGCGGGTGGAGAGTGGTGCAAACTCGCGGAACTGCCAGAAGGGCCGCGGGGCCCCGCCGGCCGCGGAGATGAAGTCGATCTCGGTGACGGAGCCGTCGAGGATGCGGTTGGAGAGCTCTTGCGCAGAGAGTCCATGTTCTACCGTTCCATCGGAGCGGTGGAGGCTAAAGAGCGGTTTGGTCGGCAGTTCGGACAAGGGCGGACGCTCAGTCGTAGGGATTGTGGCGATGGCGCGCCTGCTAGT
>CAIQPA010000674.1 GCA_903873545.1 uncultured delta proteobacterium | reverse complement strand
TCACCTCGTAGGCCGACACAAGGAAGGGGTAGGTGATGGTCACATTGTGGGCCTGCTCCGTCTCACCACGGCCGGGCTCCTTCGACAGGCTGCCCATCACAAAGGTCCCAGGCTCCACACGCACCCAGCCAGCAGGAGAGGCCTGAGGCAGCGCCCCATGCTTGCCCAAGAAGAGGACCGCAGCGCCCGCACCCGCGAGCACAACCACGCCCACACCAACGCGCAGCGCAATCGAACCGCCGCCTCCACTGCTGCGCTGCACCGACGGCCGGGCTGCCGGCACACTCGCACTTGAACGCGGACCAGACGGGCGTGCGCCGGCCCTGCTGGCCTCGCCGCGACTCAGTTCTGCCTCCAGCGGAGGCACCGAGCGGACGGCCGGACGTGAGCCGCTCGAAGCGAGCGGCTGCTGCGCAGCCCGCTGCTGCACCGAAACGGCGCTTCCCGACAGGCCAGCGGGCCGGGCACGATCACTGCTCGGGGCCGCCACCGATGGCAGCACCGCCACCCGCTCGCCAGGCCCCTGCGCAGGGAACTGAAGCTCACCCGGAAGCTGCGTCATGGCTGCCGCCCGCTTCGGTCGCGCCGACGACTCGGGCTCAGGGCTCGGGCCGAGATCGAGTTTCAATCCGGCCGGCTCCGCTCCAGCCGCCAGCGTTGAGGCAGTATCGGCCTCTGCAAGACCGCCACCTCGCTCTGACCTTGCGCCGCTCGCGCTCGTACTCGCCCCGCCTGCGTGCGCTGCGAGTGCGTCCCGCATCTCAGCGGCAGTCTGATAGCGGCGGGCAGGGTCCTTCTCGGTCGCGCGCGCCACGATCGTCCGCAACCAGTCAGGGGTGCCGTCCGGGAGAGGCGGAACGGGCTGGCGCACCACGGCAAGCATCACCTGCACAGGGTCATTGATTTCGGAGTAGGGTTCCCGCCCTGAAACCGTCTGCCAGATGACCATGCCATACGAGTAGATATCTGCGCGCGCATCGGCGTCGCGTGTGCTCTGGATCTGCTCGGGACTCGAGAACGATGGGGTGCCCACGAAGTCGCGCACCTGCGTGAGACCCCGTGTCGCCTCGATCTTCGCGATTCCGAAGTCCATCAGCCGCGGCTCAATCCCCGCCTCGGTCTCCTCAAGGAAGATGTTCGCCGGCTTGATGTCGCGATGCACAAACCCCTTCTCGTGGGCTGCGGCCAAGGCATCGAGCATTTTTACGCTCACGGAGACCACCTCCGAGAGGGGAAGTGTCCCACGCGCCGCCAGCTCGCGTTCAAGATCGCGCCCCTTCATGAAGTCGACGACCAGCGCGGGGACCTCGTTCTCCTCAAGAATGTCGGTCACCCGCACGATGTGCGGATGGCGGAGCTGGTACTGAATCTGCCCCTCGCGCCGGAACCGCTCCCGCACGTCGGCGTTGCTCGCCAGCTCAGGGTGCAGCATTTTCAGCACGACCGGCGCGCCAAAGTGATTGCGCGCTTCATACACCAGCCCCATCCCACCTTCGCCCAACTTCCGAACGATGGTGTAGCGGCCGTATGTGTCTCCAGGATGCAGCATGGGG
>CAIQPA010000673.1 GCA_903873545.1 uncultured delta proteobacterium | reverse complement strand
TTCGCTGCCGTCGCAGATTTCGCCCGTTACGCCGAACTCCGCCTCCGCTTCGAGATGGGCGAGCGGGTCCAGGGGCAAATGGCCGCGCTGGGCTTCGCGACCCGCTTCTGGGCCATTGGCCCCTTCCCCAACTCAGGCGACGATGGACTCGCCCGTCCTGCGCCGCCCGAAGAGGGCTTCCGCGCCGATGCCATCTACCCCGGTGCCGTCGTCCCCGTCGGTTGGCAGGAGCTCGGTGGCGACGCCGAGACCGGCTATATCGATCTTGGCCAGCGCCTCGTCCCCTCCGAGAGCGCCGTGGTCTTCGCCGCCACCGGATTCAAGATACTCAAGGCCGAGACGGTTCGCATCGGGATCGCCGCCGACGGAGCCTACCGCCTCTGGGTTGACGGCAAACCTGTCGCCGAACGCGACAAGGACTGGGGTGGCTTCTTCGCGCGCGACTTCGTCGAACTCCCGCTCTCCCGGGGGCGCCACACGATCATGCTCAAGCTCGCCTCGGCCGACGGACCGCTCGGCTTCCATCTGCGACTCTATCGGCCGGATGGCTCGGCATTGGCGCCGGAGTTCGTGCAGCCGGCGACAGTCGCGCTCGCCGCTCCGGCCGCCAAGTGGCCGCTGCCCGCCTACATCGGTGGCACCACCAAGGCGCCCGCCTCCTGCCGCGCCATCGTGGCTTCGCTCGTCATCGACCGCATGCTCAGGCCCAACGACGTCACGCAGCCCTGGACCGCCGCCTTCGCCCAGCAGAAGGAGCGCACCGACTGCACCGCCATCGACGAGTGGCTCGCCGCGGAAGCTAGGCCGGAGCGCTGGATGGCGATGGAGGGTTTCGAGCGGGCCGTCGCGCTCGCGCACGACCCTGCCATCGAACTCCGCCGGCTCGAGACGCTAAGGGAAGACCCGTCGGCCGAGGCTGCCGCAGCCCACCGCACGGGCATCGAGGCTCTGGCCGCAGCCTATCCCGAATGGCTGCCACCTCGTCTTATCTACGCATCGCTTCTGAGCGAGGAGGGGTTTGACCGGTGGGCCGCGGAGGAGCGCGACCGGCTCCTGCAGGTGGCCCCCGAGGTGCCTGCGCTCCTGCGGGCAGCCATCTCCGATAGCGAAAAGCTGCTGCGGCTCGACGAGGCCACAGCGCGCTATGAGCAGCTCCTCGCGCTGTCGCTACCCTCCTGGAGTGCGGCCGAATCCTACCTCGCATCGCTCCTTACACTCCTGCCGTCGGACGAGGTCCTCGAGATGGCAGACGCCATCGCCGAGCGCTTCCCGCGCGACCCCGCAACCTGGCTCGGAAGGGCGAGGCTGCAGCGGGCGGTGGAGAGCTCGGAGCGTGCCCCTTCCGAGCATTACGGCGCCCTCCTCGACCGCGCGCTGGAGCTCTGCCGCGACTGCCCCGAGCCCCGCGCAGCCAAGGCCCGTTGGCTCTCCGAACTCGGACTCCGCGAGAAGGCGGTCGCGCTGCTGGGAGAGGCCATCGTCCGCGCCCCGCAGCGCCCCGAGCTGGTCCGGCTCCGCGAGCACCTCGCGCTCGACGAGGCTGCCTTCTGGCGCAGCCAGATCGTCCCCGACCCCGCCCTCCTCGCCCTCAAGGCAGCCTCGACACCCGACCCCGACTTCTCCGCCACCACCCTCCTGCGGCAGAGGGTCATCGAGGTCTTTCCGAACGGTCTGTCGGCGACCTACCACCGCGATGCCGTCTGGGTTCGTTCGCGCGAGGCGGCCGAGCAATGGTCGGCCTTCGACTTCGGCTACGACCCGGGCGAGCAGACCGCCAAGGTCGAGCGCGTCGCAGTATTCAAGGCCGATGGCAGCCCGCGCGAGACCTTCGAAGAGCAGGAGTGGGATGCATCAGGCGACAGTAACAACATGTACTACTCCGCCCGTTCGCACCGCATCACCATCCCCTCGGTGGAGGTCGGAGACATCGTCTCCGTTGAGTACCTCCTCTCCGACATCTCGGCGCGCAACATCTTCGATGGCTACTTCGGAGACTTCTGGCAGCTCGGCGGTGACGAGCCCACCACCAGCAGCCGCTATGCGGTGAGCCTCCCGCGTGGCCGCAGACTCTACTCCGCCGTGACGGGCATCGAAGGTGCCGCCCTCGCAGAGCGCCGCGAAGGCGAACGCACCATCTACGACCTCTCCGTCGGCCCCCTCGCCGGCATTCGTTACGAGACCGCCACGCCAGGCGCAGCGGAGGTCTACCCGACACTCCTGGTCTCTACCTACGCGGATTGGAACGACCTCTCACGCTGGTACTGGTCGCTCATCCGTGAACAGTTCACCCTCTCCGACGACATGCGCACCACAGTCGCACAGCTCGTGGCCGGCAAGCAGACGACGGCAGAGAAGGTTGCTGCGATCCACGACTTCGTCGTTCGCAACATCCGCTACGTGGGGCTCGAGTTCGGCATCCATGGATTCAAGCCCTACAGGGTGATCGACATCTTTCAGCGCAAGTTCGGCGACTGCAAAGACACAGCCTCCCTCATCAAGGTCATGCTGAACGAGGCAGGCATCGAGGCCAACATCGTCCTCATCCGGACCAGCGACCTCGGCCGCGTGGTCTCAGGGCCGCCGAGCCTCGCCATCTTCAATCACGCCATCGCCTATGTGCCCGCACTCGACCTCTATCTCGATGGCACGGCCGGCCACAACGGCCTCCGCGAACTCCCCTCCGCCGACCAGAACGCCACCGCCCTCATCATCCTCGACGGGAAGGGTGGCCGTCCCGTCACCACCCCCGCGCAGCCCTCGAGCGCAAGTGTTCGGACTGTCTCAATCAAGGCGACGGTCTCGTCCGACGGAATCGCCTCGGGAGAGCTCTCGTCGCGGCAGACAGGCCTCTTCGCGCCAGGCGCCCGCTCGCAGCTCGAGGCAGCCGACAAGCGGCTCGAGACGCTCTCCGCCTGGTACTCCGATCTCTATCGCGGCATCGCCATCTCCGAGTTCACCGTTGCCCCACTCACGCCGCTCGGTGCCCCGGTCGAGACCACCGTCCGCTTCAGCGGTGGCACCTGGGCGACCCGCGCAGGCAACCTGCTGCAGCTCCGCCCGGTCGGCCGAGATTCCGACATCAGCGCCCGCTTCGCCGCCGCCGCAAGGCGTACCCAGCCACTCGACCTCGCGCAGGCCTACCGTATCGAAGAAGATCACGAACTCGAACTCCCACCCGGCCGCTGGAACTCCGGCTCACCCGTCCGATATGAGCGCTCCAGCGAACAACTCCGCATCGTCGTCAACATCGAGACCGGGCCGCGCAGCCTCAAGGCCCACTACGCCTTCGAACTCCTCACCTCCCGCATCGCGCCCGCCGACTACCCCGCGTTCCGCGCACTCCTGGCCGAGGCCGAGGCGCTGCTCGATCGAACCTATGGCTATGAGCTGGAGGTGGCGCCATGAGCCCGAACATCACTCGAACCCTCGCGCTCGGACTGCTCCTGCTCACGGGCTGCGGCGCTCCGCGCCTGCTCCGTGAGGTGCTCGACGAACCGCTCCGGGCGCTCCCTCCGGCCCCCGCCGCAGCGCTTGACGCACTCGTCCTCGAAGGCTCCGGTACGGGCTGGTTCGCCTCCTCGCTCTTCGAGGCTGCCGACCGTCCGAAGCAGGCCTTCGATGCGCTCCGGCAACCTGCGCTCGCCGAGGCGCCGTGGGAGCCCTGGCTGCGCACGCTCGCCGCCGCGCGGCTCGCGGCAGACAACCCTGCGCTCGTCGGCGACCCGGTCGGCGTGGCCGCTCTTTCGGGCCCATGGGAAGACCTCCGGCTCGCTGCCCTTGCCGAACTGCGCGAGGTCCGGGGGCTGGGCCTCGCCCGCATCAGCGCCACACCGCAACGGGGACAGAACCCCATCCTGCCCCAACTTCGCGTCGCGGGCCCCTTCCCGCTCGACCCGGCGAGGGGACTCGACACGCCGCTCGCTGCAGCCGGCGACACGATCCTGGCAGCCGCCTATCAACTGGGCGGGCTCTCCCTCCCAACCTTCGAGGTAGAGCAGGCTGGTGCTACGGCCGAAATCGCCACTCGCGGCATGGGCCTCTACCTCGTCGAAGGCTGGTTCGAAGTGGAGCGTGAGGGCAGGGCGGTCGTCTCTGTGACGGCCGATAACCCGCTCCGCATCGAGCTTCAGCAGAGCGAGCTGCTCCGGGTGGACCGCGACCGCCGCTACGAGGGCGACCGGAGCAACGGCTGGGTCGAGCTCGGTCGCGGCACCGTCCGCATCCGTGCCGTTGTTGCCTCCGCGACCGGCCAGCTGCGGCTCGGCCTCCGGGTCACCCCAACCGCGGACGAGGGTGCCCGACTCGCGGCTGCCGAGCGACCCACCGGCCCCGCCCGCGCCAGCGTCGCGCCGCTCCGAAGCCCCGACCCCGTGCGTGAGCTTCGCGCGGCGCTTGCCGAGGCGCTCTACGGGGGCCTGCTCCCCAAGACTGCCTCGGCTCCGCTCTGGTGGTTCGAGTTCGCGCAAGATACGGGCGACGAAGAGCTCCTGCATGCACTCGCCTCGCGTGAAAGCGAGACCGACGCGCCGCTCCAACTCTGGCGCCGTGCAAACGCCTATGCCGAGCTCCCCTGGTTTGCCGAGGCCGAGCGTGCCCACCTGGCCAGAGCCCTGCTCGAACGGTCCGTCGCAGGCTGGCAGCAGGACACACTCCCCGAGACAGCCCTCGCCAAGGCGCTCGCCGCCGACGGCCGCGCCCGCGCTGCGCGCAACAAGCTCGCATCGCTCCCCGGCCTTCAGCGCTCCCCCGCAGCGCTCCTCGCGCTTGGTGGTCTGCTGCGGGATGAGGGCGACGTCGACGCCGCAACCCGACTCCTGCTGCAGGGGCTAAGCAGCGTGCCGGCGCCCTGCAGGCTAGCGACCGAACTGCTCGCCTGGCGTGCCTCCGAGGGGACCTTCGCGGCCTCCGCTGCGCTCCCCGCAGCCCTCGCGCCCTGTGAAGCAGGGCGAGCCTGGCGCCTCGAGCATGAGTCACTCGCACAGGGTCGCTTCCAGGAGGCCTACGAGGAGGCACGCGCGCTCTCCGCCCTCCGACCCGGCGACCTCGAACGGGCCAGGCACCAGTTCCTGCTCTCCGCCTACACCGGCAATCCGGCCGACCGCACCGAGACCCTCCAGACCCTCGAGCGGCGGTTCGCGGAGCCGGCCATCCTCGCATCGCTACTTGCAGCAGAGGCGCCAGCTCGCGGCCCTGCCATCGCTGCGCTGCAACAGTCCGCAGCGGCCGCTCCAACAGACCTCCGGCGCGAACTCGCCGCCTTCCGGCTTGGACTGCCAAGCCTCACCCCCGAAGTCGCGAGCCGCTCCGCCCGTATCCTCGCAGCACGCAAGGAGCGCACGGAGCAGGTCAGCTCTGGCGCCACCTACCTGCTCGACGCCATGGATGTCCGCATCGCCGCCGACGGCAGCGCCCTCACGCTCGTGCACCAGATCATCGAGCTCGGCACCCGCGACAGCCTCGACGAGCTCGGCGAGGTGAACCTGCCCGGCGAAGCAGAACTCCTCCTCGCCCGCTCCATCAAGCCCGACGGCACCCCGCTCCCCGTCGCAGATACCGCCGGCAAGGAGAGCCTCTCCTTCGCCAACCTCGAGGTCGGTGACCTCATCGAGGTCGCCTACCTGCTGGAGTCTCGGCCCTTTGCGCCCGAGGTCTGGGCGCCAACACCCCGCTTCATGTTCCGCGCACCAAACGCCCACTTCGTGGAGTCCAGCGCCAGCTACGACTTCCCCGACAGCTGGGAGAAGGGGCTCATCGTCGATGTCCGCTTCGCCAACCCGCCCGTCGTCACCCGTGCCGACGGCCGCGTCCACTACGCCTTCGTCGAACACGACATGCAGCCCTACCGCACCGATGAACCCTCCGCGCCCGAGGAGGAGTTCGTGCCGAGCGTTGCCATGGCCCGCAACTTCAACATGCAGACCTGGCTCCTCTGGCGCATGCGCTGGCAGTGGTTCGACGAGGTCGCACCCGCGCGGCTCCTCGCGGTCGTCACCGGCGGGCTCCCCGTAGACCGCGACGAAGCCACGCTCCGTACCCTCTTCCGCTGGGTCAACACCACCGTGCTGCCCGCAGACGATTGGGCCCAGCCCACTGGCTTCGCCTCCCTCCTCCGGCAGCGTGGCGACCGCAGCGCAGCGCTCCGCCTCCTGCTCACCTCGCGCGGCTTCAAGACCGCGGAGGTCGCCATCCGCTCCATCGACGCCGATCCCGTCAGCCGCCCCCTCTTCGACAACAGCGCCTGGGGCTACCGCGCCCTCCGCGTCGACCTCAGCGGCCGCGCCTATTGGCTCGACCCCGAGGATGACGACGCCGTCTTCAACCTCCTCCCGCGCTCCGTCCAAGGCACCGTCGCCATCGACCAGCGTTCGCCCGACAACCTCCTCCAGGTGCCTGTCGCGCCCCGAGCAACCTGGCAGAACCGCATCCAGGCAACCCTTACGCTTGGCGCCGATGGCAGCGTCCAAGGCGCACTCACCGAATCTGTGCCACTCTCCGACGCGGCAGCCTTCCGGCGCTTCGTCCACGCCGTACCCGACGCGCAGGAGCGGCTGCAGCGCTCCGAACGGAGGCTCTCCCGCACCTTCCCCTCCATCGCCCTGCGAGAGCTCACCGTCGACGGTCTCGACGCGCTCGATGCCCCGCTCTCCGTCCGCTACGACTTCTCGGCCCAAGGCTTCACCCGCGCAGAGGCAGAGCGCCTCCACTACGAGGGCGCGCTCTTCGCACGACCGCTCGCACAGGCCTTCGCCACCTCCGCGGAGCGGACCTCACCGCTGCGCGCAGAGGCCTACCTCGACGAGACGGTACGCATCGCCTTCCGCCCGCCCACGGGCTTCCGACTCAGCCGGCTCCCCGACCCGGTCAACCTCGACTGCGCCGGCCTCACCTTCCAACGGACGGCAACGCAAGAAGGCGACCTGCTCACCATAGAGCACACCATCACCGCCCCCTATCGCTACATCGCGACGGCCGACTATCCAGCCTTCGCAACCTGCGCAGCCTCCATCGAAGAGGCGCAGCGACTCACCCTCGACTGGTCGCGCTAAGCGACCGGCGCAGCGGGCGACTCCACGCTCCGGACGCTGGCGGTCGGCTGCACCGGCAGTCCCGGTGCACGAGGCTGCTTGAGCGCCAGCAGCCGATCGGCGAGCAGACGCAGCGCACCTGCACGCTCCCGTCGCACCCGGAACAACTTCGTGCTCTTCCGCCCCTTCTGCTCCGACTTCGACTCCAGGAAGTCGCCCACGCCCAGGTCACTGTCGCGGAAAATCTTGATCGCGTTGTCGAACGCACTGACTGCCAGTGACTCGGGGAAGAGCAGCCGCCCCTCCTGGTAGCTCCGGCGTCCGCGCGACAGGATCGACTTCGACAGCGCCTTGCCGTCCAGCCACTCCTCCTCGCCCGAGGCAGCGCTCTCTGCCAGCACATCGGCGATCAGCCAGTAGGTCTCGATTGTCGACACCAGCAGTGCACGCAGGAACTCCGCGCCCGGATGCAGCGGCCGCGTGATCTCCATCGTCCCCTCCGCCCCGTCCGAGGCCCAGCCCAGCGCAACAAACCGGCGACGCGTCTCATCAAAGACCTCGTCGAAGCGGTCGCTCGCCTCGAAGCAGAACTCGAGCTTGAGCAGCTTGGAGTAGAAGGCCGCGCTCTC
>CAIQPA010000672.1 GCA_903873545.1 uncultured delta proteobacterium | reverse complement strand
TGGCTCACAATCTCTTTGCCGCAGCCGCCGCACATGAAGGCCGGGATGGGGACGCCCCAGGAGCGCTGTCGCGAGATGCACCAGTCGGGGCGCGCCTCGATCATGCCGCGGATGCGGTTCTCGCCCCAGTGGGGAATCCAGGTGGTGGCGCTGATTTCGCGGAGGGCGCGGGTGCGGAGTTCACCGCGATCCACGCCGATGAACCACTGCTCTGTGGCGCGGAAAATGAGCGGCTTCTTGGTGCGCCAGCAGTGCGGGTAGCGGGGGATGTGATACTTCTCGCCGGCCTTGTTCAACAGGCGGCCGCTCTCTTCGAGCCGGAGCGAGATAATCGGGTTGGCCTCGAAGACATGCTTGCCGACATAGTCGGGCACCTCGTCGGTGTACTTGCCATACTTGTTGATGGGCGAGAGCGGCGGCAGGCCGAAGCGGCGACCGGTCTGGAAGTCGTCTTCGCCGTGGCCCGGCGCGGTGTGGACGCAGCCTGTGCCCTGCTCGAGCGTTACGTAGTCGGCCGGAAGCAGCACCGACCCGCGGTCGATGAAGGGGTGGCGCGCCTCGTGCTTCGGGTGGGGGCCTTCGAGCGTTCCGACCAGCTCCGCGCCCTTGAAGGTATGGAGCGTCTCGAGCTCCGGCAGGCCACAGGCGGCAAAGACGGCAGGCTTGAGGCCCGAGGCGACCACGATGGCGCTCGTCTCATCGAGCGCGAGCAGCTCGTAATCGAGGCCCGGGTTCAGGACGATGGCGAGGTTGGAGGGCAGCGTCCAAGGGGTGGTCGTCCAGATGACGACGTCGATGGCCCGACCACCCGCCTTGCTGGCGAGCCACTCCGGCGCCGCGTCGAAGGCGAATCGCACATAGACGCTCGGCGCGTCGTAGGCCTCATACTCCACCTCGGCCTCGGCGAGCGCCGTGACGGCGGCCCAGGACCAGTGCACCGGCTTGAGTCCCTTGAAGACGAAGCCCTTCTCCATGAAGCGGCCGAGCTCACGGACGATGGAGGCCTCGTAGCCGTAATCCATCGTCTTGTAGGGCCGCTCCCACTCGGCGAGGATGCTCAGCCGCTTGAACTGCTCCCGCTGGATGGCGATGTGCTTTTCGGCATAGGCGCGGCAGAGTTTGCGGAAGGCGACGGCGGAGAGTTCGCGCTTCTTGCCGCCGAGCTCTTCGTCCACCTTCTGCTCGATGGGAAGGCCGTGACAGTCCCAGCCGGGCACGTTGGGCGACCAGTGGCCCTGCAGGGTCTGGTACTTGATGACAATGTCTTTGAGGACCTTGTTGAGCGCGTGGCCGTGATGGATGCTACCGTTGGCGTAGGGCGGGCCGTCATGGAGCACGAACTTCTTCTTGGCCGCGCGGGCCTCGAGGAGCCGGTGGTAGAGCCGGTCTGTCTCCCACCGCTTCTGCAGCTCCGGCTCCCGCTTGGCGAGGTCGGCCTTCATGGCAAAGTCGGTCTTGGGCAGAAGGATGCTGTCCTTCCAGGAGGCAGTCGCGGTCATCGGGGGTCCGTCAATCGAAGAGAAACATGGAGCGGCAGTCTGCCACGAAAGTGAGCCGCCTGCAAAGGAAGCGAGGGGCTGCGGGCCGATAGACGGCCGACTATCATGGGCAGCCGGCGTAGGTGGGCGCGATACCGAAGCCAGCGTAGTCGTCCATGGCAGCGACCGAGTAAAAGTTCTCTAGCACGAAGGTGCCCGTGCCAGTGTAGGCGGCGACGTTGCAGCGCTGGAAGGTCAGGTTGGCCCACGGCGGCACAATATCGAGCGGCACGACGGCGCTCTCGCCGAAGGCGTCGAGCACCTCGTCGGAGACCGAGAAGCTGCCCGTGGCGTCGGTGTCGCGGTAGAGCAAGAGACGGTCGTCGCCGTTGAAGTTAAGCGCTCCCGTGGTCTGGTTGCAGAAGGAGGCTAGACCGAGTGTGAGACCGCTGTTGCAGACCACATGGGTGTCTCCCGCAGCCACGGTGCCGGCGAGAGGAATGTTGTTGGAGCAGGTCGTCCCGAAGTTGGTAATCACGCAGAGATAGACGCCCGAAAGGCTCGCTGAAGGCGTGTCGCAGTTGTGGAGTTCCACCGCCTTGTTGAGGCTGGTGCCCTCCAGATACTCCGAGATGCGGAGGCAGCCGCTCGTCGTCTGAACACTGATGGTGAGGGTGTCGGAGCCGGTGAATCCGGCGGGGTCTCGCACGGTGAGTCGCACCACATAGGTTCCGACGACATCGGCGTAGAAGGTGGGGTAGACCGAGGTCGTGCTGGACAACGAGGCGAAGCTACCGAAGGGCAGGCTGTCGAAGCTCCAACTGTAGGTGAGCAGGTCGCCGTTCGGATCATAGGAAGAGCCGGCATCGAGATAGACGGTGGTCGAGGGGGCCGCGACGGAGGGGCC
>CAIQPA010000671.1 GCA_903873545.1 uncultured delta proteobacterium | reverse complement strand
GGAGAACCAAGTCTGTCGCGGTGACCCCCTCTTTGATGGCGCCAGTGAGGTGCACCCCCACCACCTCTGGGGTGAGGAAATAGACGGGTTGCCCAAGCATCCCGGCTTCGGCTTCAATGCCGCCCACGCCCCAACCTGCAATGCCCAGACCGTTGATCATGGTGGTGTGGCTGTCGGTTCCGACGAGGGTATCGGGGTAGTAGGTGGCAGTGCCGTCCTCGTTCTTCACGAAGGCAACCTGGGCGATCCACTCGAGGTTGACCTGGTGGACGATGCCACGACCGGGCGGGACTGCGCGGAAGTTGTCCAGGTTGAGCTGGCCCCACTTGAGGAACTCGTATCGCTCCTGGTTGCGGGCGTATTCGATTTCGAGGTTGCGGGTGGAGGCGTCGGCGTAGCGGCCCGAGAAGTCGACCTGGACCGAGTGGTCGATGACGAGGTCGACGGGGACGAGCGGGTTGACCTTCTTGGGGTCGCCGCCGAGCGCGACCATGGCGTCGCGGAGTGCGGCGAGGTCGACGACGACAGGCACGCCGGTGAAGTCCTGGAGGATGACGCGGGCGGGGATGAAGGGGACCTCCACCTTCTCGCTGGCGGGCGACCAGGTGGCGAGCGCAACGACGTCTTGGTCGCGGACGAGAAAGCCGTCGTGGTTGCGGAGGGCGGCCTCGAGGAGGACGCGGATGGAGAAGGGGAGTTTGGTCGTGTCTGCGAGAC
The DNA here is from genome assembly GCA_903873545.1 of uncultured delta proteobacterium. Classification (GTDB taxonomy): domain Bacteria; phylum Myxococcota_A; class Bradymonadia; order REDH01; family REDH01; genus CAIWGR01. The sequence continues at coordinate 3,426 of CAIQPA010000671.1, read as the reverse complement.
CGAGCTTGTCGATCTGGGAGATGCGGAAGATGGTCGCGGCCGAGCCGTCGGCGAGGCTGAACTGGTCGCGGGAGCCGAAGGCGGTGGGATAGGCGGTCATGCAATACCTGCTGCGTTAGGAGGGCGCGCTTGCGCGAGTGCGGGCGTTTCTAGCAGTCTTGTGGCAGGTCGCAACCGATGCGTGATAGGAGCGTGGGCAAGCAGGAGTGAGCGGATGTGGAAGCGGAGTGGAGCGTCGTTGTTGGTCGTGGGGTTGCTGGCGTGGGGCTGCGGCTCAGAGCGGCTGGTTTCTGCGCCGGGGGCCGATGTGGCATCGGACGGGTCCTCCGACGGGTCTGGCGATGGGGCGGCCGTCGACAGCGGCGCGCCGGACACGGAGCCTGCCGACAGCGGCCTCGTTGATACGGAGCCAGCTGACACGACCGATGTAGCGGACGAGGGCAGCGGCGACACCGCCGCGGAAGACACCGCTGGCGATGTGCCGCGCGATACTTCGGCCGACACCGCCTTCGACGCCGACGCCATGGAGGCGGATGGTTCGGACGACGCTACCGACCCCCGCGAAGGTTGCCCGGAGCTGCATGCGCCGGGGATCGAATATGTCTCCTACAACGCCTTCTCCTGCGAGCGGTGGAACGGCAACTGCGACCCGGGCTACCTGCCGTTTGAGAACCGGTGCGGCTGCGGCTGTTCGCTGGCCTCGGGCAGCTGCCCTGCGGAGGGTGAGCCGGGCGTGACTTGGGTGAGCACCGATGCCGCCGCCTGCGCCTTCGAGGTGCCGAGCTGCGGGGCGGGAGATGCATGGTTCTACGCCTCTTGCGGCTGCGGTTGCGCACCGATTCCGCCCCCGCCCTGTGCGCCGGAAATCTTCCTGCCGGCGGGAGCCGTGGTGGAGGGGTTGGCCTGCGGTGAGGCCCTGTTTTGCGGTCGCGGCGGCAGCGTCACGGCAGGCATTGGCGCGGTGACAACCGCCTATGCCGATGCGGTCTGCAGCGTGGATGTGGACCCGCTCTGCGCGGCCGATGCGGCCTTCTCCTGCCGGGCGTTAGTCGACAGCGTCGACGGGTCGGACTACGGGGCCTTCTGCGCGCTCAGCGTGACAGGGACGCTGTCGCAGATTCGCTGTGCGGCGCCGTAGAAAGCGAGAGGTTGCATGGCGCTGAGTTATTCGCTGCTGGGAGAAGATGGGCGTGCACGACGAGGTCGGGTGACGACCGCGCGAGGCGTCATCGAGACCCCCGTGTTCATGCCGGTTGGGACGGCCGGAACCGTGAAGGCGATGACGCCGCGGGACCTCGCAGAGACGGGCACGCAGATCAGCCTGGCGAACACCTATCACCTCCATCTGACGCCCGGTGAAAAGCTGGTCGAGAAGCATGGCGGCGTGCAGAAGTTCATGGCGATGCCCTGGCCGATTCTGACCGATTCGGGCGGCTTCCAGGTCTTCAGTTTGCCGCGCAAGAGTCTGACGGAAGAGGGCGTCGAGTTCGCCTTCGAGAAGGATGGTAAGGCCATCTTCGCCTCGCCAGAGTGGTCGATGCAGGTGCAGATGGCGCTGGGCTCCGACATCGTGATGGCCTTCGATGTCTGCGTTCCCTACCCCTGCACCCGCGAGGCGGCCGATGAGGCGGTGGATCGGACCCACCGGTGGCTCGACCGCTGCAAAGCCGCGCTGACGCGCGAGGACCAGAACCTCTTTGGCATCGTGCAGGGCTCCGTATTCGACGACCTGCGCAAGCGGAGCGCGCTGGGCACCATCGAGCGCGACCTGCCGGGCTACGCGATCGGCGGCGTCTCGGTGGGCGAAGGACACGGCCTGATGATGAAGGCCATCGACGGCGCGGAACCCTTCATGCCGAAGGACAAGCCGCGCTACCTCATGGGCGTGGGGCTGCCGGAAGACATCGTCGGCGCAGTCGGCCGCGGCATCGACATGTTCGATTGCGTCATCCCCACCCGGTATGGCCGCTCGGGAACCTGCTTCACGCGCCGCGGCCGCATCCGGCTCGAGGACCGTCGCTACCGCAACGACCTCTTCCCGATCGACCCGAGCTGCGCCTGCTACGCCTGCCAGAACTTCAGCCGCAGCTACCTCGCCCACTGCATCAAGACCGAAGAGATCCTCGGCACGATGATGTGCACCTACCACAACGTCTACTTCTACCATCAGCTGATGAAGGAGATCCGGCAGGCCATCGAGGAGAAGCGTTACGCCGCCTTCTGCACGCAGTTTGAGGCGGAGTATCTGGCGGGTGACCGTGAGCGGCGGAACGAACATCTCGATCAGCTCTTCGACTCGTTTGCAGTAGGCGCTGCGGCGACGCTGCCGAGCGAGAAGCGGCCGGTGATTGCCGACCCGCTGCCGGTTGCGCCGCGCGAGGAGCGTGGACCGAAGGAGCGCCCGCGGGGCGGCCGTCGCTGAGGATGGCTGAGCCGGTTGCAGAGGAGGCGCTGCGGGAGCTGCTCGCGGCGCCCTCGTTGCGGCGGCTGGCGATCGCGGGGCTGGCGAAGAATGTGGGCAAGACGACGCTGCTCGGCGCGGTGGCTGCTCGTCTGCAGGCGGCGGGTGAGCCCGTCGGATTTGTGAGCATCGGCGTCGATGGAGAGCGGCTCGATGGGCTGTCGGGGGCTGCGAAACCGCCGGTGGTGCTTGCGGCGGGCGACCTGGCGGTGACGGCGGAGCGGTCGCTGGGCGAGGCGGAGTGCGGGCCGGAGCTGCTGTCGCGGCTCGGTGTTCGGAGCGTGCTCGGCGAGCTCTTTCTGGTGCGTGCGACGCGGCCGGGGCGGCTTGTGCTGGCGGGTGTACGGTTCCGGAGCGATGTTGCGCTGGCGGTTGATGCGCTTCGCGGCGCAGGGGCGGCGCGGGTGCTGATTGATGGGGCCTTCGACCGGCTCATGGCGGCCTCGCCGGGGCTGTGCGACGGGGTGCTGCTGGCGACGGGCATGGCAGTTGCGGAGCAGCCCGATGCGGTGGCGCTTCGGACGGCGGAGGTGGTGGCCCGGTTTGCGTTGCCGGTAGCCCCGGAGGCATGGTGGCGCGCTGCCGGTGACGGTGGACTGGTTGGATGGTGTGAAGGTGTGGCGGCGCTGCTTGCGGCGCCGTCGCTGCTGTCGGACGAGGCAACGCAGGCTCTGCGCACGGCGCGGCCGGAGCGGCTCTTTGCGCCGGGCGCCTTCTCGGAGCGGGCGGCGGCGCTGCTGCTCGGGCTTGGGAAGGATGGGCCGCGCGAGGTGGTGGTGACCGACGCAACGCATGTGATGGTGACCGAGGCGATGCAGCGGCGCCTTGCGAAGGCCGGTGTGATGATCTCGGTAGCGCGGTCCGTCCCGCTGCTGGCGGTGGCCTACAATCCGACGCGGCCGGAGGGCGGCGGTGTGCCGTCGGAGCAGCTCTGTGCGGCGCTGTCGTCACGGCTTCCGGCCGGC
>CAIQPA010000670.1 GCA_903873545.1 uncultured delta proteobacterium | reverse complement strand
CTCGCCCGTGATGCGTGGGAAGAGGAGCCAGTCGGGGTATCCGAGCGAGGCGCGGATTGCGCCAGGAAAGAGCAGGGCGGCAGGGTAGCTGCTCTTTCCGCTTTCGGCGGCCGCCGGGTTGGGGTGGCGCGCGGTGAGTCCGGCGAAGGCCTTCGCGGTCTTTGGCGAGAGGTTGAGGGGCTTGGGGAGTCCCCAAATGCAGCGGGCCGCGGTGTCGATGTAGAGGGTGTCGTCGCCCGCCAGCAGGCCACCGCGCCGGAGCAGCGAGAGGGTGGTGGTGGTCTTCCCGTGCGCCGCGTCGCCGGCGACGAGGAGGGTGCCGAGGCCATCGAGCGAGACGAGGCCGGCGTGGAGGTGGAAGCGGTGGCGGAGGCGAAGCGCGACGGCGAGCGCGATGAGCAGGGTCGCGCTGCTGAAGGTGTGGCCGTCGTCGAGCGAGTCGGGGTGGACCTCGCCGTTCAGTTCGCTGCCGTCTCCTGAGAGGGAGAGCATGCTGGCGCCGTCCCAGAGGAGGAGGCGGTCATTGGCGGCAAAGACGCGGGTGCGACCGTGGAAGAAGAGGGGTCGATGGCTGGCATCGGGGAGCGGCGCAGGCGGCCCGTCGGCATGCCGGAGCGAGAGACGTAGCGTGGCGGTTGGCGCGGCATCCGTTTCGCCGAGGCAGTGGAGGATGGCAGAGAGCGGGTCGGAGTCGGGCCAGGGCAGCCAGACGATGTCGATCCCCGCGAGCTGTGCGCGACGCAGGCCGCTCATCGGGCGCCTGTGAAGGGCCGGAAGGGGAGCATGGCGAGCCGCTTGAGCAGGAGGCGTTTGCGGCCTGCCGCGAGCGCCTCGTCGCCGTAGTGATAGGCGAGGTAGTCGTCGCTCGGCAGCAGCTTGCGGAGGAGCATCTGGGGCTGGTGCAGGGCGTCGTGCGCGATGCGCTGCAGGAGGAGCCGCTGGAAGATGGACTGGTCCCAGAGCCGCTGCGCGTGGGGTCCCGGGAGGACGAGTCGCGTGAGCGTGGCAGCGGCCGGTGGCGCCGCGCTGGCGTGGAGCGCCACGAGTCCTTTGGTGAGGCGGAGCGGGAGGGATGTTTGAGCCGGAGCGTCGGTGTCGCTGAGCCAACCGGCGCGGTGGAGCCGGAGCGCATCGGCGAGGTGGCGGGCAAGAATGCGCCAGTCGCCGTGATGCTGCACGAAGGCATGAACGCAGAGGTGTCGGGTGAGCTCTTCGCGCGGCAGGAGCGGGATGAGGAGGCCGTCACGCTCGTGGGTCGTGCGCCCCTCCCAGAGGCGGTCGAAGTCTGCGGCAGGCTGCTCGGACTCAGGGAGCATGCGGTGGAGTTCGATGGAGAGTCCATCGGCGCTCTCATGGACGGCGGGGTGGATTTTGTCGGCGGCCTGGGAGGCGACATAGTCGGCGTAGGAGGTGCCATCGACGAAGGGGACCTCGGTGCCGGCGGACTGGAGCGGGTAGCCGGCGGCGAGGAGGGCGGCGGAGGCAGCGGCGAGGTCGTCGGGGTGGAAGAGGAGGTCGATGTCGTCGAGGTGGCGTGCGCCGACCTGCTCGTAGGTTGTGAGGAGGAGGTCGCAGCCTTTGAGGGCGAAGAAGCGGAGGCCGGCATCTTGCAGTGCGGCGGTAACGACGGCGAGGTGGTGGAGGATCCAGCCGTTGCGGGCAGTGGTCTCGAAGAGGCAGGTCTCGGCCCAGTCGGCCCAGTCCGGAGGCAGATGGGCAGCGCTGGCGTGGAGGGAGGCGGCGGCGGCCGGAGCGACAGCATGGGCGGCGGCCAAGGTGGCGAAGGTGTCGAGGTCGGCGCTTCGGAGCAGCGCCTGGAGCTGCGTTGCGTCGACGGGGCCCGGCGCGAGGGTCTGGAGCAGCAGGCTTCTGGTGGGACAGGTGGTCATGGGGCTCCGCGAACGCTCCCCTTGGCGTAATGCGTAACAGGCTGATGCTGCAAGCATCGCAAGCGGTTGTCGGGGCTGTGAAGAAGGCTTAGAGCCTGCATCGCAGTCGCCGGAACAGGAGCAGCGGATGAAGGATTTGGAGCAGCGGGTGGCTCGGATCAGGGCACTCGAGCAGAATGTGCTGAAGGTGTTCGAGGGCAAAGAGGCGGTGGTACGCAAGGCGGTTATCTGCCTGCTGGCCGGAGGGCATCTGCTGGTGGAGGATGTGCCCGGCGTCGGCAAGACGCTGCTGGCGCAGGCGCTCGCGATCTCGGTCGGCCTCAAGTTTTCGCGCATCCAGTTCACGAGCGATCTGCTTCCGACCGACATCCTCGGCGTCACCGTCTTTGACCAGAAGAGCGGAGAGTTTCGCTTCAAGCCCGGTCCGATTTTCGCCAACCTGGTGCTGGCAGATGAGATCAACCGGACCGCGCCGCGCACGCAGTCGAGCCTGCTGGAGGCGATGGCGGAGCGGCGTGTTTCGACCGACGATGTGACGCGCGATCTGCCCTCGCCTTTCTGGGTGATCGCGACGCAGAATCCGCTCGAGTCGCACGGCACCTATCCGCTGCCGGAGTCGCAGCTCGACCGGTTCCTGATGCGGGTCACGGTGGGCTATCCGCCGACCTCCGTGGAGCGGGCGCTGCTGCTCGAGAGGACCTCGTCGGATCCGACGCTCCGCATCGGCGCGGTGGTAAGTGCAGAGCAGCTCGCCGACCTGATGGCAGCGGTGGACGAGGTTCGGTTCGATGACTCGCTGGCCGACTATCTGCTGGCGATCGTGCAGGCGACGCGGACGAGCGCGCGGCTCTCCGTGGGTGTCTCGACGCGCGGTGCGCTGGCGCTGACGCGCGCCGCGAAGGCCGCAGCGCTGGTTGCCGGAAGGTCACATGTGCTGCCGTCGGACATCAAGGAACTGTGCGGTCCGGTGCTGTCGCATCGTGTCTCCATGGGCACCGGTGAGTCGGTGGTGGGTTCGAGCCGCGCGGCCGCCGAGGCGGTCATTGCGGAGCTGGTGTCGCGCATCGAAGTGCCGCTCTAGCGGCCGTTTCAGGCAGCAGGGTTGAACCATGGCCACACGCCTTCGCAAACTGATGCGCGCGCCGCGCAAACTCACCTTTACCCGCGAGGGAAAGTGGTTTGTCGGCATGACGATCATGGTCGGTTTCGGCGCTGTGAACACGAGCAACAACCTGCTCTTTCTGCTGCTGGGTATGATGCTCGGGCTCATCATTGTGAGCGGCATTCTGAGTGAGTGGGTCTTGCAGAAGGTGGAGGTGACCCGGCTCGGCTCGGGCGATCTCTACGCGGGTGCGGAGAGCTCGCTCACCTACACACTGACAAACCGGAAGGCCTTCCTGGCCTCGTATGGTCTGGTTGTGGTGGAGCACGAGGAGCGTGAGAGCCGCGGGCGTCGGCGGCGGGCGCTGGGGCTGCCGAGCGAGCCACCGCGGGGCGCGAAGGAGCGTGAGGCGGAGGGCGATCCGGGGAGTCCGCGGGCGCTCGCGATTCGGGTTGCCGCTGAGGCGAGCAGCGTGGCGGTTGCGCAGTATCGCTTTCCCCGCCGCGGCATCTACCGGTTCGACGGATACGACCTGACGACCCGCTTTCCCTTCGGCTTCTTTGAGAAGTCGCTGCCGGTGTTCGCGGGTCATGAATTGCTCGTCTTTCCGGCCATCACCGCGCAGCTGCCGGCGATCGGCGAGGGGACGCAGACGCAGGGCGATCTGGTGCGGCAGGCGGAGGGGCGCGGCGGCGACTTCCTGGGGCTCCGCGCCTACCGGGAGGGCGACGACCCGCGCCAGATTCACTGGAAGGTCTCGGCCCGTAAGAACGCGCTGGTGACCCGGCTGCACGAGCGGGAAGATGCCGACGCGGTGGCCATCCACTTCTACAGCCATCTGCCGGCGGGCGAGGTTGCGGCGGTGGTGGAGCAGGCGTTTGAGCAGGCGGTGGAGGTGACGGCGTCGCTCTGCGCGCAGTATGTGCGGTCGAACAAGCAGTTCTCGCTCCACACGCTCTCGGGCGGGGTGACGGAGGGCGGTGGCCCGGGCCATCTGCTGGCCTGTCTGCGCCACCTGGCGATGCTGGAGGCTCTGCGTGGCGAGGCGCCTCTGCAGATGGAGCTGTCGCGGCGCGGTAGCCGGCTTCTGGTGGCGCCGGCCTGGACGCCCGCATCGGTTCTGGGGCAGTTCGAGCGGGTGGTGTCGGGGGAGGCTGCGACATGAGCACGCTGCAGCTCCGGAAACTGCTGGTCTATGCGATGAACCTCATCGCCTTTGGGACGCTCCACCTGTCAGGCGAGATGAACGCGGTGGTGCTGGTGCTGTTCTATGCAGGGCTGGCGGTGAGCTGGTTCTGGGAGCCGCCGCGCATGTTGCTGGAGCGGTGGCGGATGCCCTGGACGGTGGCGACGCTGGCCTGCTTTGCCTTCTCGCTCGCAGATGTCTTTGTCTGGAAGGAGTTCTTCCTCATCAGCGCGTTGAACTTCGTGCTCTTCCTTCAGGTGAGCAAGCTGTTCCAGCGGGAGGCCCACAAGGACTACACGCAGAGCATGGCGCTGAGCCTGCTGGTCATGACCTCCGGCGCAGCGCTCAACGAGAACCTCTCCTACGGCGTGCTGTTCGCGCTCTTTGTGTTTGCGACCACGCCCTCGCTGGTGGTGCAGCATCTGGTGGAGGAGACGGACAGGAACCGGCTTCCGGAGGGTCGCGGGCTGCGGCTCGAGCGACCGGTCTTGTGGGTCACGCTGGGTCTTGCTGCGCTTGTGTTTGCGGGCGCTGCGACCTTCTTCTTCGTCTTCCCGCGGCTCGGCTTTGGCTTCTTTGCGAAGCAGAGCCGGCGCGGAGTGGCGACGGCGGGGTTTGGCGACAAGGTGGAGCTCGGCGAGGGGGGCAGCATCGGCGACAACCAAGAGATTGTCATGCGGGTGAAGTTCCCTACGCCGCCTGACGAGGGTGAGGTGGCGACGATGCACTGGCGGGGGCTGTCGCTCAATGCGTACGACGGCAGGGCCTGGCGCGATGACCACAATGCCCCGCGCGAGGTGCTCCGCTTTGACGAGGGGTACGGGATTGGCGCGCAGGGTGGCTGGCCCGAGACGGTGGCTGGGACGAGGGCGGCAGAGGTCTATCTCGAGCCGATGCCGTCGCGGGTGCTCTTTGCGCCGGGGCAGATGTCGGGGATCGAGCTGACGCTCAACAGCGCCGACATCCCCGACTCGGTGATGGGCCGGAGGTTGGTGGCAGACAGCTCAGGGCAGGTGGTTTACGAGGCGCGCAAGGAGCTGGGCGTTCGCTATCTTGCGCGCTACCGACCGCTCCCTTCGGGTGAAGAGGTTGCGACGGGGTTGCGCTGGGCTGCCGGCGTGACCGACATCGCCCACCTGGCCGCGGGGATGGCTGCGCTGGCGCAGTCTCCGGAGGCGGCATCGCTGCCGCGTCAACGCGATGCCCGCGATGCTGCTGTGCGTGACTATCTGCGGCGCTGGAATGAGCTGGCGGGCAGCCTGCCTGTGCCGCCGCCGACGCCTGCCGGGATCGAGCTTGTGAGACAGGCGCGGCTGCACCAGCTGTCGCTCGAAGATGCCGCCGTTGCGGGGACCTGGTCCGACAGCTGGTGGACGCTTGCGTCGCAGTACTCGTCCGTTCCTGATGGGACGCTTTCTGCCCGCACCGTGGCGCTCACGGATGAGCTCCGCAGGCGGTCGCCGGACCCTGCCGACTATGCCCGCGCCCTGGAGCGGGAGCTTAAGACGCGGCGCTACACGCTGGAGATGGAGCAGGCGGAGAAGGGCGAGAATGTGCTCGACTCGTTCCTCTTCGAGTGGCGGGCCGGCCACTGTGAATACTTCGCGACGGCGATGACGATGATGCTCCGTCAGCAGGGGATTCCTGCGCGCATCGTCAACGGGTTCCTTGGCGCCGACTACAACTCGGTGGGGGAGTACTGGGCGGTGCGTCAGAACTATGCCCATTCCTGGGTGGAGGCCTACTTCCCTGGCCGCGGCTGGGTGGAGTTTGATCCGACGCCTGGCGGTCCGACCGTGCAGATGCCGGGGGCGTCGATCTGGTCGACGATGCAGATGGGTCTCGACACGGCGCGGCTGGCCTGGTTCCGCTGGGTGGTCGAGTATGACTTCGAGAAGCAGGCGTCGATCCTGCGCGATGCCTTCACGCAGACGCAGTCGTCGCAGGGGGCAGACCCTGTGCGGTTCTCGGACGCTGCGCGGGAGCTCTTCTGGACCATCCTTCGGCGTACGAAGGCCACCTTCTGGGAGGCGGTTCTGGCGGTGGTGGCGACGCTGCTCTTCCGGCTCCGGACGAAGCGCCGCCTGCTCTGGGCCGGGCCGGACTGGGCCATCGGAATCGGCTGGCTGCTGCTCTCCATCGGCGTGATCCAGAGCGCCTGGCCTGGAGGTTGGAGCGGTGGCGCAGTTGCGCTGGGCGTGGGTGTGCCGGTCTTCGGGACAGCGGTGGCCTACTGGCTGCGGCGCGCGCTGCTTGGAAGCGACGAACCGGAGCAGCGGCGCAGCCGGCCGCGGCGGCAACTGGAGGTCTCGGGCCTCTACCTGCGGCTACTGCAGGAGTTGGAGCGGCGCACAGGCACGCTCGAGGTTGACCTGACGAGCCGGGGCTTCCTGGAGCGGTCGGCGCGGTACCCTGAGGAGGTGGTCGCGGAGCTCGCAGCCTTTGTGGCGGTCTACGAGCAGGCCCGATTTGGCGGTGCGTTGCTTGAGGCGGATGAGGTCTCAGCGTGGCGCCGCCGCGTGCGGAAGCTGGTGAAGGCGATGCGGCGGGCGCCCGCGTGGGAGCAAGCCGCAGCGCCCAAGCGCTAGCGGACGGCGACCGTCTTGATGGCGAGGATGAGGGTGCCACCGTTGAAGGGCATTCCGCCCACATAGAAGACGCCCTGGTCGGTCGAGGTGGTGTCTGCGCTGCCGCCCGGCATGGCCATGCGGAGTTTGAACTTGCCGCCCTCCGCGCCGATGAGGGTAAGGCCGAGCGAGCTGTCGGGGATGGGGAGCGCGAAGGTTCCCTGCTGGCCGGTCTGGAGGGTCTGGCGGCTGGCCGAGAGTTGGCGGAAGCCCTTGAACTGGGGGAACTGCTTTGCGAGCTGGCCCGCGTTGGCGGCGAGTGCCTGATCGGCAGGCGCGGCGGCCGCGGAGGCGAGGATGATCTTCACCTCCACGGCGACGGCCGCGCGGGCAGGCGCAGCGGCGGCGGGCTTTGCGTCGGCGGCATGGGCAGCGGGTGCTGCGAGAGCCAGGAACGAGGCGGTGAGAAGCAGTGCGAGGGGGCGTTTCATGGTGACTAGTCCGTGTGAACGGGGAGGGCAGGCGAGGCGCCGGAGCCTGCAAGGGATGGGTCGGTGGAGGCGGGTCCGTTGCCTTTGGGCGCCGTAGCGAGCGTGCCGTTGGGCTGGAGCCAGATGACGGTCGCGGTGTCGTCGGCCTGGGAGCCCTGGGTGACGCTCGCGGTAAAGCCGGAGGTCGGGGTCAGGCGGTCCACGCTGGGCGCTTGGACGTAGTAGTTGTTGATGATGGTGGTCTTCGCCGGGTCGGTCTGGGCGCTCTCGGGCGCGCCGGGCGCGAGACGGTTGGAGAGCGTCACAGCGAGGAGCGCTGCTGCCACGGCCACGGCGCCTGTGAAGGCCCAGCCGGAGCCCCAGCTGCGGAGCCGGTCGAGGAAGGAGTCGCTGGAGGTCGCTGCTGCTGCGACGCGCTCCCGCTGCTGGTTCTGTTCGGCCACGCCGGCCATGATGCGTGCAAGCAGGGCCGGGTCGGCAGGCTCTTCGATCTCGCGACGGAAGCCGGCAGTGAGCATCTCGCTGGTCGCCTCCTCCAGTTCGGTGCGCGCCTCAATCTCCGCCATGATGCGGGCGTGAATGGCCGCGTCGCCAAGCCCCTCGCGGTCGATATGGCTGGGGAGGGCGAGCGTGTCGTGCAGGAACTCGAGGTCTGCGAGGTAGCGCTTTGCGTCGGGGTTGGCCTCGAGGAGGGCGCGGGCCTCTGCGGCCTCAACGCCGCGGGTCTCGCGGTCGTGGTGCTTGTCGAGGAGGAGGCTCGTGGCATCACTGGCAATTGTGTCAACACCTACCCTGGCCTCGCCAAATATACAGTTTATGTGGTATACAGTTTATGG
>CAIQPA010000669.1 GCA_903873545.1 uncultured delta proteobacterium | reverse complement strand
GACACGCCGCGGGCTCTGGCTGCGGTGATGAAGGGGGCCGAGAGCACATCGAGCATGGAGCTCCGCGTCGTCCGCATGAGGCGGGCCGCCATGGCCGGCGCGATGGCAAGTGCGGGGAAGATGAGGTCGGTCCAGCCGAGCAGCGCATCGCCCGGCGGGGGCGTGAAGCGGAGCGTCTGGGCGAAGAGCAGCAGCAGCATCGGGCCCACCCAGAAGGCCGGCAGGGAGAGGGCGATCATGCCGACGGAGAGCAGCGTCAGGTCGACCCCCGAGCCGGCGCGGCGGGCAGCCCAGACGCCCGCGCCGATGCCGACCGTGGCGGCCAGCAAGAAGGCGCTGCAGGCCAGCGCGACGGTGTAGGGAAAGACCTGCAGAATCTCGTGGGCAACGGTCTTGTCGGGGGCGTCGCAGTAGCGGCCGAGCGTGCCCGAACCGATGTCTCCGAGGAAGCCGAGGAACTGGCGATGGAGCGGCAGGTCGAGGCGGAGGCAGTGGGTGAGCGCGGCCCGGTCGGCGCTCCGGCTCTCTTCGCCAAGCATGGCCGTGACCGGGTCGCCCGGAATGAGCCGCAGCATGATGAAGACCGCCAGCAACACCGCGAACACGGAGCTCCCGAGCGCGACGAGGCGCAGGACGAGGCGTTGAAGGAGCGTGCGGTGCATCGTGGACCACGGCAGGTTGGCGGAGTGCGGCAATACCGCTATTGCGGGGCCCGCGCCATTTTGCAGCGTGCGTGGGATGACCCTCATGTCCGAACCATCAGACAGCCCCAAGCCAGCGCCCATGCTCGAGACGCCGCTCAGCCGCGAGGAGCTCCTCCGGTTCGGCACGGGTGGCATGCGGGAGCTCGGCACGCAGGCGCTCGCGACAGCCATCGCCGGCGTCGTGGAGAAGGTGCTGCCGCTGGTTTCGCGGCCTCCGGGCGCCATCGGCGAGATGGACTTCCTCATGACCTGCACCCGATGCGGGGCCTGCAGCGACGCCTGTCCGCCCCATGCCATCAAGGTGCTCGACGAGTCTGCCGGCCTTGCTGCCGGAACCCCCTTCCTCGACGTCAACACCAAGCCCTGCGTGGTCTGTCTCGACCCCCGCTGCATGAAGGCCTGCCCGACCGGCGCGCTCCAGGTCATCCCGATGCACGAGACCTCCATGGGCCTCGCCACCCTCGAGAAGGACACCTGCATCGCCTGGCTCGGCGGCAACTGCTCCCGCTGCTTCAACGCCTGTCCGCTCCGGGACGAGGCCATCGTCCGCGACGACGCGAGCCGCCCCTATATCGACCCGCGCAGCTGCATCGGATGCGGCCTCTGCGTGACCGTCTGCCCCACATCGCCCAAGTCGATCCGGGTCGAGCTCGAGCGGAAGTGGTAGCGCCCTCCCGGCGACCCGAATTCTTCTAAATCCTTTGCCGCAGCAAAGCCTCGCAACAGCCCCAGACATGCGGCTGTGAGCTTCAACACTAACGCGGCGCGCCAACGGCCACGCTTTACAGCCTCGCATCGGCGGGGCTACCCGCCGCGGCCATCGAGTGGCCCGATCCGAGCCACCCGAAACCCACCTCGAGGCTCCGATGATCTCCTTCGACACGCTCGTCTCCCACGGATTCGGCAGCGCACATGTCTTTGTCGACCCGCGCAGCGGTCTCCGCTCCGTCATCGCCATCCACAACACCCGCCACGGCTCCGCCATCGGCGGCTCCCGCTTTGTCTCCTACCTCTCGGATGAGGCTGCCTGGCTCGACGCCATCCGCCTTGCCCGCGGCATGGCCTACAAGGCCGCCGTCGCAGGCCTGCCGCTGGGCGGCGGCAAGGCGGTTATCATGAAGCCGGCCGGTGACTTCAACCGCGAGGCCCTCTTCGAGGCCTTCGGTCGCGCTGTCGACTCGCTCGGCGGCGCCTATGTGACCTGCGAAGACTCAGGCACCGGCACCGCAGACATGGACACCGTCCGTCGGGTAACGCGCCACGCGCTCGGCAGCACCGCAGGCTCAGGCGACCCCTCGCCCCTCACCGCCTTCGGCGTCCGCCGCGGCATCGAAGCGGCTGTTGCCGCCAAACTTGGGCGTGACTCGGTCGACGGCATCCATGTCGCCATCCAGGGCGTTGGCCATGTTGGCTACTATCTTGCGAAGGAGCTCGTGGAGCGCGGCGCCCGGCTCACCGTGGCCGACGTCAACCCCGAGAACCTCGCCCGCGCCGTTCGCGAGCTCGGAGCCACCGCGGTATCGCCTGAGTCTATCCACGCTGTCGCCTGCGATGTCTTCGCCCCCTGCGCGCTCGGCGCGCCCGTGAACGACAGCACGCTGCCGCAGCTCAACTGCGCCATCGTCGCCGGCGCCGCCAACAATGTACTCGCCGAGCCCCGTCACGGGCAGGCGCTCGCCGACCGCGGCATCCTTTATGCGCCCGACTACGCCATCAACTCCGGCGGCCTCATCAACGTTGCCTTCGAGTACCGCCCCGAAGGCTACAACGCCGCCGAGGTCCATGCCAAGGTCAGCGCGGTCTATGAGACGATGGCGACCATCTTCGAGCGTGCTGCCAGCACCGGCCGCCTCCCTCATGAGGTCGCCGACGCCATGGCCGAAGAGCGCATCTACGGCTGAAGCGCCGCCCAGAACTCCGCCATGTGCGCGGGCGTGGGCGCAGCAACCGCAACCTGCCCGCCAGCATGCTCAAACTTCAGCCCCACACAGGCCAGCGCGTGCCACCTGATGGGTAGCTGCGCCACCAGCTCCGGCGCTCCCGGTGCATTGATCCAGGCGAGGAAGAAGTCGTCGCCGAGCGCGTAGAGTTTGTCGCCCACAATGGGGGTGCCCTGCAGCCAGAGGTGGGCGCGGATCTGGTGCTGCCGCCCCTGCTCAATCTCTACCTCGAGCAGCGCAAAATCGCCGCGCCGTTCTACGCAGTGAACATGGGTCCGGCAGGGCAGGGGGCCTACATCCATTTTGATGCTCACCACGCTCGTGCCCATCATGCCGAGCGGCGTGTCGATGGTCGCCCTTGCACCGGACTGCCAGTGGCCCGCCCGGTCCTCCACGATGGCCTGGTAGCGCTTCTCCGCCGCCGACTCAGCGAACCGCATGCGGAGGTCGCGGATGGCGTCAAAGCCACGGCCGCAGGCAACGCAGCCGGCCGTCTCTCGGTCGAGCCGGTGGGCAGCTTCGACGCGATCTGCCGGCCACTGGCGGGTCACATAGGCCTCCACGGTGCGCGTTGACTCGTTGGCCGTTCGATGGATGAGCATGCCGGGCGGCTTGTTGAGCACGATGGCTGCGCCGTCGTCGTGCAGCACGCTCACCTCGTCCAACGAGGGCGTGGCAGGATCGGCGAACTCGAGGCGCGGGATGCGAATGACCTGGGCGGCGCGCACGGTCGCCCCCTGTTTGGTCACCCAGCGCTCGTCGAGCCAGAGCCCATGCTTGACGATGTTCGCCGCTTGCGCCCGGCTCGCGCGATGCATCTTCTCTGCCAGGTAGCGGTCGATGCGCCAGCCGTGGTAGTTGCGCTCCACCTCGAAGCGCTCCTCCCACGGGATGCCCGGCCCGGCCGTTCGCCCGACCCGCGCTTCGATGACCTCCTCCTCCAGCCCCTCGGAGCCTTCGTGGAGTTCCAGCCCCTCGCGTCGACCGTGACCGACAACTTCTTCTACCTTCTTCATCATGGAGGAGATGCCATCTTGGTCGATCCCGTGGACGCGGGCGTTGCTATCAGAGCGGTCCGGCAACTCAACCCCGCGCGGGTCCGGATTCTGGTGACCCATGGCCACCCCGACCACATCGCCGGCAACGACGAGGTGGTGGCTGCGCTCGGCTGCGAGGTGCTGGCACCCGCCGTCGCCGAGCGCTGGCCGACGCGGCACGATGTTGGACTCCGCGACGGCGACCGGGTCGAACTGGGCGGAGAGCCCCTCGAGATTCGCCACACGCCCGGCCACACCGACGACCACCTCATCGCCATCGCAGATTCGTTCATCGCCTCCGGCGACCTCTGGTTCGTCGGCGGCTGCGGCCACACCCGCGCCGGCGGCCACCTGCCCAGCCTCTTCGACTCCTTCCGTCGCACGAGCGCGCTGCCCGGCCATCTGCGCATCCTGCCCGGCCACCACTATGCCGCGCAGAACCTCGCCTTCTGTGCCGACCTCTTCCCGGAAGACGAGGCGCTCGCAGCCCGCCTCACCGCAGCCCGCAGCTGGCGCCGCGAAGAGGGACCCTGGCTCCCCACCCTCGATGAGGAGCGCGCCTACAACCCCTTCCACCGCTTTGCCGATCCCCGCGTGGAAGCCCGCCTCAAAACCCGCTACGCTGACCTCCTTGACCCAACCCTGCGCGACCCCGAAGAGCGAATCTTCTCGGCGCTCCGACGGGCGAGAGACCTCTTTGTGGCAACCGCTCCGTGAAGCCCCGCACCCTCATCCTCGCGCTCTTGGCCTTCGTCGCAGTTGCTGCGCTCGGTTGGGCTGCCAGCGTGGAGGACCATCGGTATGACCCACTTACCACCAGCCTCGCACGCCAGCTCCGGGCGCAGATGGTCGACCAGCCGGCGCCGCCCCTCTCCCTCCCCGATCTCGACGGCCGCGTGCGGACGCTCGCAGAGCACCGCGGCCGCGTCGTCCTCATCAACTTCTGGGCCAGCTGGTGCGAGCCATGCCGCCGCGAGTTCCCCTCGATGCTCGAACTGGCGCGCTCGCTCAAAGACCGCCCTTTCCACATCGTCGCCATCTCGCAGGACGAAGACGAGGCCGCCATGCGCGCCTTCCTCAAGGAGCAGGGCTATGAGCCCACCGACTTCACGGTCCTCCGCGACCCCGATGGCTCCACCTCCAAGCGCTGGGGCACCGAGCTTCTCCCTGAAAGTTATCTCGTCGACCGAGACGGTCAGACCGTGCTCCGCTTCCAGAGCGCCTACGTCTGGACGGCCGACCCCATCGTGCAGCTGGTCCAGCGGGTCTCCCGCCAGGCCTGGAAGTTGAGGTAGCCGATATGTCTGCTCTCTCTCGCGCCTACCGCAACCTCCGCGGCTTTCAGACCGCGTTGAACGACCTCGGCCGCATGCGCGAGATCCTCCGCGTGCTGGGCCGCCACGGGTTCGGCGCCGTCGTCCAGCGGCTCAACCTCGCCGAGGTGGAGGCCATCCCGCCGACGGTCGAGGGCAGCCCGGAGCCAGCGCCCCACCTCACGCGCGGGCAGCGCATCCGCATGGTGATCGAGGAGCTCGGCCCCACCTTTGTGAAGTTCGGGCAGATCCTCTCGACCCGCAGCGACCTCATCGCAGACGATATCATCGAGGAGCTCGAGAAGCTGCAGGACAATGTCCCGGCCATGCCCTTCTCCGATGTCCGCGCCGTCATCGAGTCAGAACTCGGCCGGCCCGTGGAAGAGATCTTCTCGGTCCTCGAGGAGCTGCCACTCGCCAGCGCCAGCATCGCCCAGGTCCACTGCGGCCTGCTCCGCAGCACGGGCGAAGAGGTCGTCATCAAGGTGCAGCGGGTCCGCATCAAGGCGCAGATCGAGAGCGACCTCCACATCCTCCATTTCCTCGCCCGCCGCGCCGCCGCAGCCATCCCCGAACTCGAACTCATGGACCCGGTGGGCATCATGGGCGAGTTCGATCGGGCCATCCGGCGCGAGCTCGACTTCCGTACCGAGAGCCGGAGCATCGCCCAGTTCACCAAGAACTTTCAGGGCTTCGAGGGTATCCGCGCGCCCCGCGTCTACGACGACTTCTCCAGCGAGCGGCTGCTGACGCTCGAGCGCATCCACGGTGCGAAGGTTACCCTCGCCAAAGACACCTACGGGCTCGCGGTCACACCCATCGCGCAGTGCATGCTGCGCGGCCTCTTCAAGATGATCTTTGAGGACGGCTACTTCCACGGCGACCTGCACCCGGGCAACATCCTCATTGAGTCGACAGGCAACATCGTCCTCATCGACTTTGGTCTGGTTGGCCGCCTTACGCCGCCGCAGCGGGAGCACATCCTCGATGTGCTCGTCGGCATCGCGCGGCAGGACTACCGGCTCGTCGCCCGCGTCTTCTTTGAGCTCGGCATCAAGCAGCCCGGCGTCGTCTACGACCTGCCGGCCTTCGAGCGCGACGTGGTCGAGCTGATGGAGCGGCATGTCTCCAATCGGACGCTCCAAGAGGTGGATATCGGCGCCTACTTCGCCGACCTCGTCGCAGGCGCCATCCGGCACAAGATCCGCATGCCTCCCACCTACACGATGGTCTTCAAGGCACTGATGACCGTCGAGGGCATCGGCAAGAACATCGCGCCCGACATGGACTTCCTGTCCGAGGCGCAGCCCTTCGTCGAGCGCATGATGGTGGAGCGCTACAGCCTCGAGCGGCTCACGGCGCAGGCGGTTGAGACCCTCTCCGGCCTGTCGCGGCTGCTCAAGCTCGCACCCGATGCAGGCATCTCGCTGGTAGAGAGCATCCGGCAGGGGACCTTCACCGTGGTCGTGGAGCCGCGCGGGCTGGATAAGCTGGTTGCAGCGCACCGCGCCGGCGCCCGTCTGCAGGCCGCAGCAATCGGGTTTGTGGGCTGCGTCCTGGGCCTCGGCATGCTCTACGGGCGGCCCGGCCCGGCCGTATCGGGCTACCATGTGCTGCCAGTCCTGTTCGCCGTGGCTGCGCTCTTCTTTGCGATCCCGCTGCTGCGTGTGGTGCTCGCTCGCTGGAAGTAGGAGCCCGCTGTCGGTTCGTTAGACCGGAAGGCGCGTCGATTCGTTGACCACCGCAACGCCGCAATCTACGCTGCGGCCTATTCTCAAGCGGAGAGACCACCGTGAGCAGCAACGATTCGTCCCAGGGCGGCAAGAAGGGTTCCAACGTTCGCAAGACGCAGGCCCTGACCATCCTCTCCTCCATCTTGGAAGAGACCAAGTCGGAGGCTGAGGCAGAGCGCGAGGCACTCGCGGCGGCAGAGGCCAAGAAGGCCGAAGCGGCCAAGGCTGAGGCTGCTGCGCAGGATGCTCAGGCCCGCGCAGAGGCCATCCGCCGCATCGGAGAGGAAGAGGCCCGGCAACAGGCGGCTACATCTCGGCGGACGATGGCGGCAGAGGCGCTCCGTGTGGACGACAGTCCGGCGGTCGCTGCGCCTGTGCGGCCCAAGGGGGGCTACTCGACCGAGCAGGTCGTCGCTGTGCAGAAGAAGGCCGTAAGCAAGGGGCTGCTCATCGGTGTCGCCGCAGCCGTGGCTGCAATCGTCGGCGGTGCCGCCGCCTTCGGCGCGGCGTCGAAGAACCAGGTCGACGCCACCACCTCCTACGCCAAGGTGGCCATCGAAGAGGCGCCCATCGCCTCGCCCAAGGCCTCCTTCACCTTCACTCCCGAACCGCCCCCGGAGGCCCCCTCTGTCGCTGCGGCACCGTCTGCAAAACGGGGCGGAGGCGCCCGTTCCGGCGGCGCCAAGCCGGCCGGTGCTGCGGTGACGGCTCCCACGGGACCCAAGATCCGCCTCGGCGGCGGAATCAAGACCCGCTAACGCCCAACGAGCAGGGGCTGCCCAACGAGGATGACCTCATCCTCGTCAAGGTCGTTCCAGCGCCGAAGGTCGGAGACCCGCACACGGAAGCGGCGCGCGATGCTCGAGAGCGTCTCGCCCGCCTTCACCGCGTGGCTCTTGCGCGTGTGGCGGGCCCGCTTCGGTTCGCTTGCCCGAGCCCGCTTCGGCGCAGCGGTCGCAGCCGCAGCGTCCGGTCGTGCAATCTCCACCGCCGACTCCGGCCAGAGCTGGATGCCATCCGAAACGAAGGCAGCCGGCAGCCAGACCGTCAGCATGGAGGCGACCCGAAGGGGCAACCTGGGGTCGAGGTCGTTCCAGAGCGCCAGATCGGCCGCAGGGAGACCGAGGCGCGCCGCCAGCGTCTCGAGCTCATCCTGACGGTTCACACGGTAGAACCAGCGCGTACGGTCGGGGAAAGAGAAGGGCAGAGCGGGTAGGACCACGACCGGCCGCTCGCTGCTTGCTGTCCGCTCCGTTGCGCTCGCTGGTACCAAGATCTGGCTCTCGTAGGCCGGCTCGAATCCGCGGGGCCAACCGTTGAGCTGCCGCAGCTGCTCAGGTCGCACACCGAAGCGCGCTGCCAGGTCGTCCAGCTCCTCTCCGAACCTGGTCGATACGGACCGCAACCCCGCGCTCCCGACGGCCTTCACCGCCGCGACGCGCAGCGGCTCCAGCGAGCCCGGAGGCAGATAGACCGTGTCGCCGGGCAGCAGCAGGGTCCCGATGAGCCAAGGGTTGAGGGTGCGGATCGACGGAGCCGACACGCCGGCGCCGCGCGCCAGCTCGGCCAGCGTCATCTCGCTCGGAATGGCGAACTCTGCCACCTCCCGCGGCCTTGCTGTCTGGAGTCCTCGCAGGCCATACCGTTCGGGGTCGGAGGCGACGACAGCCAGCGCGAGAATCTTCGTCGCGTACCGACGCACCGACCCGGGGAGTAGGCCGTTGCGCTCGAAGGACCAGAAGTCGGTCGGGGTCTGTCCCGCGAGCAATCCGCGGACACCGTAGGGTCCCATGTTGTAGGCAGCGAAGGCCAACGGCCAAGAGCCAAACTCGCGTCGCAGGTCGGTGAGCAGGCGCCCGGCCGCTTCGGTGGAGGCCCGCACGTGGCGCCGCTCGTCCACCCTGCCGTTGTGCGCCAGATCGAACCCGTCGGCGGCCACCGGGATGAACTGCCAGAGGCCGGCCGCGCCGCTTCGGCTGCCTGCGCGCGGGTCGAAGCCCGATTCGAGCGCCGCCACCCAGACGAGCTCGTGCGGCGCGCCGACGCTGTCGAGGGCCGCCTCCAGTTCGGGGCGCAACGCGCCAACGCGGCTGATCAGCGCTGCGGCCTGCCGGCGGCCAGGGCCGGAGAAGTAGGCAATCTGCGCGGCGAGCGTCTCGTGAGCGAGCGAGTTCAGCTCGAACGGCAACGCCTTCTGCGGCGGTTGCGGAGGCGCCGAGGCAGCCGGCGGCCCACTCCACGCAAACCCTGCTCCGCCCGCCGCGAAGGCAAGCGCAATCAGGACGAGCAGCTGGCCGGCAGTTCGCAGCAGGCGGCCAGGCTCTCCTCCTCTTTCGCATGGGAGCATGAGAACAGTTTGACCGTCGCGCCCAGCGGTGGCAAGCCCCACCGACTTCCGCCCGCTGCGGGAATGTTCGTCCGCCGCCACAGGGTTGCCGCTCCTACCATGCGCCACATACCCATCCTCATCCTCTCGCTCGCCCTGCTGCCGGTCGCTGCAGCCGCCGATGTGCTCCGCTCCACCGAGCAGCTCCGGCAGTTCTGCGAAGCGGGGAAGAGTCTCACTTCGGGCGATGCCTGGCCTGCGGCACCGCTCTCCGATGCAGGACTGCCGCAGAGCTGGGCCGCACTCATTCAGACCAGGAACCAGGCGCGCGAACGGGCCCGCATTGGGCTGCAGTCGCACGAGGCCGTCATCGCGCCTGGCGAGTTTCAGTTTCTCCCCTTTGCGGACGACATCGAACACCTGGTCGTCGCGACCACCGCCGGGCTCCCGCTGCTCGGTGGTGCCGCCACCATCGTCCTCGACGGGACCGCCATTGGCTTCGTCATGGACGAGGCCTCCGCCGCCGACCTCATCGCCGCACACCGGCTCGGTGGCGTAGCGCTCAAACTGATCTTCGACTTCAGCCCCATGGCGGGCGACGCCGGTGACCGCCCGCTCTGCGAGTCTGCCGACGCCGGCATGGTGCCGCGGCTGCATGGCCGTCTGCTCGAAGCCACCCTCTTCGACCCGCTAAGCGATGCCATCTATGCCTCCGTGGAGAGCCCCCATGGCACCTCCGAACGCTCGCGGCGCGGTGGCGTCCTCAACGGTAACGCACTGACGGCAGCTCCCCGCGCAGAGGTCACCGGCCTCGAGGTCGAGGGTGGTCGCCCCTTCGCAGACGCAGAGTCCAGCCTGCTCCGCGCCGCCGTCGAAGAGCGCATCGTCGGCTGCTACGCCCGCGCGCTCGCCGAAAACGGAGGGCTCAAGGGAGCGCTCGTCTTTGGTCTCAACCTTGGGGCGGCCGGTGAGGTCGACGCCGTCGAGACCCGCATCGACGTTCTTGGCGATGCAGCGGTGTCGGAGTGCAGTATCGCTCGCCTGGGAACCCTCCTCATCCCGCGCAGCCCGCTTGCACAGCCGCTACGCCTCCGCACCACCGTGGTCTTCCAGCCCGAGTAGCCAGCCCGCCGCGAAGTTGCAGCCATCGGGGCGAGGCGGTATCAACCCGCCATGCAGACTGCACCCCCGACAGGATCGAGCCTCCGACGCACGATTGAAGAGATCGGGCAGGCGGGCATCGACTTCATCACCGACATCGGAGCGATGGGGCTGCTGACCGCGAAGGCGCTCCGGGCCACCCTCAAGCCCCCCTACCGCTTCCGCATCTTCCTCGACGCGATGGACGATGTCGGCTTCGGCTCGCTCTTCATCGTCCTGCTGACCGGCTCCTTTGCCGGCGCCGTCATGGCCATGCAGTCGATCGTCGCCTTCCGCATGTTCGACTCCGAACACCTGGTCGGGTCGGCCGTCGCCCTCACGCTCACGCGCGAGCTCGGGCCGGTCTTCACGGCCCTCATGGTCACCGGCCGCAACGCCTCCGCCATGGCGACCACGCTCGGGACCATGCGGGTCACCGAGCAGATCGACGCGATGGAGGTCATGGCGGTCGACCCGGTGCAGTACCTCATCGCCCCCCGCATCATCGCGACAACCCTGATGATGCCGCTGCTGACCATGCTCTTTACCTTTGTCGGCATGACGGCCGCTTGGGCCGTCTCCGTCCTCTGGCTCGGCGTGGACGAGGGCGCCTTCTTCGGCAGCATCGCCTCCGACCTGGCACCTTCCGACCTCACCAACGGTGTCATCAAGGCTGCTGTCTTCGGCCTTACTGTCTCGTCGGTGGGCTGCTTCCGAGGCTACACGGCCAGGGGTGGTGCGAAGGGTGTTGGCGAGGCCACCACCAACGCGGTCGTCTTTGGCTCGGTCGCCATCTTCGTGCTAAACTACTTCCTCACCGCGGCCATGTTCACGTGAGTCTCTCCCCCTTCCTCGACGGCGGTCGCCTTTGAACAGCTGGGTCACACCCTTCAAGGTTGGGCTGGTCATGATCGGCGCGCTCGTCGCGACCGTCCTGATGCTGGCGCGGGTCAACAGCGACGCGCTTGGAGAAGGTGACGGCTATCGCCTCTACGCCCGCATCGCCGATGCATCGGGTCTGACAGCCAAGAGCCGCGTGGTGCTCGCGGGCATCGAGGTCGGGCTGGTGGAGGGCGTAGAACTCGATGGGCCCCAGGCCATGATCCGCATGCGGGTGAAGCCCGAGGTAACGCTCTATGCCGGCGAGACCTTCAAGGATGCCGAGGGTGCGCTCCGCCTCAAAGACGCTGTCACGCTCGCCAAGCGACGCACCTCGCTGGTCGGCGCCTTCTATCTCGAACTCACGCCCGGCCTGCGCGGCAAACGGCTCGCCGACGGTGACGAGATCACGGTGGTCATCTCCGAGGCCTCGCCGAACGCCATCGTCGACAAGATGAATGTGATCGCCGGCGACGTGGAGGGCATCACCCATGATCTGAAGAAGGTGACCTCGAACATGGCCAAGGTCTTTGGCAACGAAGAGAACGCCAAGCAGATGCAGCGGGTCATCGACGACACGGCCAAGAGTGTCGAGGTGCTCCGCTCGCTGCTCACCGCCAACCAGGCCGCGATGGGCCGCATCGTCTCCAACACCGACGCCACCGCAGCGAGCATGCGCGCCATGGTCGAGCAGACCAGCCGCGACACCGCCCACATCATGGCAGACATCGCCATCATCACCAACGACCTGCGCGGCATCGTGAGCCGCTCCTCCGGCGAGGTGGATGCCGGCCTGGCCTCGGTGAAGGGCACGCTCGCAAGCGCGCAGGAGGCGCTCGACCGGATCAACTACAGCCTCGAAAATGTGCAGCGGGTGACCGAGCGGCTTGACCGCGGCGAAGGGACCATCGGCAAACTCATCAACGATCCGACCATCTCGGATCAGGCCACGCAGCTTGTCACCACCGCAAACGGCTTCGTACAACGGGTGACCGATCTCAAGACCGAGGTGGAGTTCCGCAGCGGCTATGGCGCCCAGGATGAGGCCTTCAAAAGTGTCGTCGGCATCGTCCTGCGGCCCGACCGCGACAAGTTCTACAATCTGGAGATCGTCTCCGACCCGCGCGGTACCACGAGCACCACCACCTCGCTCCGCGGCACCGACGATCCGACCGAGACCCCCATCGTTCTCGAGAGCAAGAAGCAGACCACCGACAGGCTCGAACTCTCCTTCACGCTCGGCCACAGGTGGCCCGTCTTGCCGTCGCGCAGCCTGTTACTGGGCGGCCGATTCGGACTCATCGAGGGAACCGGTGGCCTCGGTGCCAACCTATGGACCTGGAACGACCACCTCGAGCTACGCGCCGACCTCTTCGACTTTGAGGCGGCAGAGCATCCGAGGCTACGGACCTGGGGCCTCTGGAGCGTGGGCGCTGTGGTGCCTCCCGACGCCATCTGGTCCCACATCTTCGTTCATGGCGGCGTCGACGACTGGATGAACACCCGCTCGACCGACTACTTCGGCGGCTTGGGCATCGCCTTCGATGATCGCGATCTCAAGGCCATTCTGCTGGCAGCGCCAACGCCAAGCCTCTAGGGTGGCCCCGCTCGGACGACCGATGCAGCCACCTCTGTAAGCCAGACAACATGAAAATCGACATCACACAGCTTCACGAAGGGGCAAACCCCGTCGCCTTCTCCGTCCCCGCGGCCACCTTCGAGGCCATCATCAAGGAGGTCGACGACCTCTATGAACTCGATGGTGCAGACTGCCAGATTGCCTTCGATGTGGAGCGCTACGACACCACGCTCATGGTCAAGGGCACGATCACGGCTCCGGTGATCTTCTCCTGCGCCCGCTGCCTCGAGCGCAACCACGAGACGATGGAACTCAAACTGAGCTGGACGCTCCTGCCCCGCTCGGCCTTCGCGACCTCGGACATCACCGAAGAGGAGGGCATTGAACTCACCGCCGACGATCTCGACGTCAGCTTTTACGACGGCGACGAGGTCGACCTCTTTGAGATTGTGCGCGAGGCCATCCTCCTCGACCTGGCCCCCGTTCCCAAGTGTCAGGTTGACAGTTGCACGGCGGTCGAGTACCTGCGCGCCTCCGCTGAAGAAGCTGAGACACCGCTCCCCGACCCCCGTTGGGCAGCGCTGCGAGCCCTTCAAGCACAGACTACCAAGAAGAACTGAGCCTCAAGGCTCCATCATCAGGTTCGTGTCATGCCCCAACCAAAGCGTAGATTCTCCAAGCAGCGCACCCGCACCCGCCGTTCGGCGAACAGCAAGCTCGCTGGCAAGAATCGCAGCATCTGCACCCACTGCAATGCCGACAAGCTCCCCCACACGGTCTGCCGCGCCTGCGGCACCTACCGGGGCCGTCAGATCATCCCCGTGGTCGTCGTCGCCGAGTAGCGGCAACGCGGCCAAGGCGTCTCGGAGGTCGCACCATGTCGAAGCCCAAGGTCCTGATCGCATCTGACCATGCTGGCGTAGACACCAAGCGTGACCTCGTACGGCTATTGAACGCGCTCGAACTCGAAGCGGTCGATCTCGGCCCCTTCGATACCACCCCCGTGGACTACCCCGACTTTGCGCAGGAGCTTGCTCGGCGCGTTGTCGCAGGGGAGGGCGCTTGGGGTGTTCTCATTTGTGGCTCTGGCATCGGCATGTCGATTGCCGCCAACAAGGTCGTCGGAGCCCGCGCCGCGCTGGTCTCCGACCCCTACTCGGCCCGCATGGCCCGCGAGCACAACGACGCCAACATCCTCGTGCTCGGCGCCCGCGTTATCGGTCCTGAACTGATGCGCGAGAACATCGAGGCCTTTGCCCGCGCCTCCTTCACGCCAGGCAACGACGGGCGTCACGCCCGCAGGGTCGCCAAGCTCAACGCTCCGCTCCCGTAAGGAGGAGCGCGATGCGCTGCCCACGCTGCGGTCACCTCGAAGACCGCGTCATCGATAGCCGCCAGTCACGCGAAGGCGACAGCATCCGCCGGCGCCGCGAATGCGAGAGCTGCAGCGCCCGCTTCACCAGTTACGAACGCATCGAGCAGCCTGTCCCGCTCATCATCAAGCGTGACGACCGCCGCGAGCCCTACCATCGCGAGAAGCTCCTCGCCGGCCTCCGCAGAGCCTGCGAGAAGCGGCCCATCTCCATCGACACCATCGAGGCGCTCGCCGACCGGGTCGAACTGCGCCTCGGTGAGTTCGGTGCCGCCGAGGTCCCCTCGCGGTCGCTCGGTGACATCGTCATGGAGGAGCTCGAGCAGCTCGACCAGGTCGCCTGGCTCCGATTCGCCAGCGTCTATCGCTCGTTCCAGGAGGTCGGCGAGTTCCTTCGGGCTGCGGAGCGGCT
>CAIQPA010000668.1 GCA_903873545.1 uncultured delta proteobacterium | reverse complement strand
TCGCCCTACTCGGGCAACAACTTCCGCAGCGTGGTGCCCACCTCTGCGACCACCTTCTACACGGCCGGAACCGCGTCGGGCACGCCCAATACGGGCGGCGTCTGGTACTACAACGGCAGCTCCTTCGTGCAGGTGAGCAGCCTCGCGACGGGCCAGCCGACGAACACCCGCGTGGTGGGCATCTTCGGTGGCCAACTCTATGTGTCGGCGGCGACGGGCACCTTCCTGGGCATCGCTGCACTCGGTTCGGGCACCCCGACGACGGCCGGCCAGACTGCCACGCTCGCGGTCAATATGGGCACGGGCGCCAGCCCCTACGGCTTTGCCTTTGCCGACACCAACAAGGATGGCACCAACGACCGAGTCTACATCGCTGACGACCGGACGACGACGGCGGGCGGCCTCTACCGCTATGACCTTGTGTCGGGCACCTGGACGCTCCGCTGGAACCGCCTCTTCGGCACCTCGAACGCGCTGACGGCGACGGCTGGTACGGGCGTTGTTGGCGGCCGCGGCCTCTCGATGACCTACGATGCCGGCAGCGCGACGATCATCGTCTCGACCGCCGACAGCGCGGGCAACCGGCTGGTGAAGATTGTCGACGCGAGCGCCGATGGCTCGACCATCCCCACCGCCTACACGACGCTTGCTACGGCCGGCGCCAACACCATCTTCCGCGGCGTCGCCATCTACGGCGACTGCGGTGATGGCCGCGTGGACGGCGCCGAGGTGTGTGATGATGGCAATTCGGTCGACAGCGACACCTGTAGCAACAGCTGCTTGCCCGCCCGCTGCGGCGATGGCATCACCCAGACGGGTGAGAGCTGCGACGACGGCAACGCGGTGAACACCGACGCCTGCACCAACGTTTGCGCTGCGGCCCGCTGCGGCGACGGCTTCCTGCAGGGCAGCGAGGTCTGCGACGATGGCAACAGCAGCAACACCGACAGCTGCACCAACGCCTGCGCGGCTCCGGCCTGCGGCGATGGCTTTGTGCAGGGCAGCGAGGTCTGCGACGATGGCAACGCCAGCAACACCGACACCTGCACCAACGTGTGCGCAGCGCCGGCCTGCGGCGACGGCTTTGTGCAGGGCAGCGAGGCCTGCGATGACGCCAACCTCGTGAACACCGACGCCTGCACCAATGTGTGTGCGGCAGCGGCCTGCGGCGACGGCTTTGTGCAGGGCAGCGAGGCCTGCGACGACGCCAATGCGGTGAACACCGACGCCTGCAGCAACAGCTGCGGCTGCGGCACCGGCTACCATGTGGAGCTCGGCGTCTGCATGACCGATACCAAGTCCTGCACGCTGCCCAACGGTAGCGGCACGCAGACCTGGGATGGCATCCAAAGCGCCTATGGCACCTGCACGGCCACGGCCTGTGACGGCGGCTACCATGTGGAGAGCGGCGCCTGCGCAAGCGACACGCGTGCCTGCGTCACCCTGCCTGCGGATGCCGCCTCCGGCACCGAGAGCTGGACCGGCGCGGGCTACGGCAGCTGCACCATCGCGACCTGCAACGCCGGCTTCGCGCTGGCCTCCAACGCCTGCGTCGGCGGCTGCGGCAACGGCGTCACGGCTGGCGGCGAGACCTGCGACGACGGCAACACGGTCACCGAGGAGTGCGCCTATGGCGAGCTCTCCTGCTCGGTTTGC
>CAIQPA010000667.1 GCA_903873545.1 uncultured delta proteobacterium | reverse complement strand
GCAGACCGGCTCGGGCTCCCTTCAGGGGCGCGTCAGACGGCTGTTGCGCGGGCTGCCCGGGCGCTCCGCTGGCCGGGCAGGCAGGAGGCGCTGGAGCAGGGCGGCAGGACACTGCTTGTGGATGGCGCCCACAACCGGAACGG
The DNA here is from genome assembly GCA_903873545.1 of uncultured delta proteobacterium. Taxonomy (GTDB): domain Bacteria; phylum Myxococcota_A; class Bradymonadia; order REDH01; family REDH01; genus CAIWGR01. The sequence continues at coordinate 6,292 of CAIQPA010000667.1, read as the reverse complement.
CGTGGAGGCCTCAGCGGCCTGGCTCCGCAGCCTTGGCTGGAGCGAAGAGCGCCGCTTGACCGCAATCGTTGGGCTCACCGCAGACCGCGACCCCACAGCCATTCTGGCGCCGCTCCGGCCGCTGGTTGACCGCTGGGTTACCGTCTCTGCCGACAACCCCAAGTCGATGGCTGCCTCCACCCTGGCTGCTCGCCTCGCCGGCTTTGGAGAGGTCTTGGCAGAGGAGGGCGGTATCGCCGCTGCGCTCGATGCCACGGGGGGCGACCCTGTGCTCGTCGTCGGCAGCCTCTACCTTGTTGGCGACCTCTTTGTGGCGCTGGGCAAGAGCGCGGCAGACCTCACCATCTTCGACGAGGCCTAATCGGCTCGGCGGGCTACTGCCCGTCGTCGCAGAGGCCGCGGGCGGTCTGGCTGATGCGGGTGCCGTAGAAGGCGCCCGGGACGGCCTGCGGGGTGGTTCCGGCGCCGAAGCGGCTATCCCAGACGCAACGGTCGGCGCCCGTGCCACCGATGGACTCGGCGGAGAAGTCGCGGTCGGAGAGCTGCAGCTGGCAGGGGCCCCAGGTTACGCCCGACAGCAGCTCCACATCGGCCGGCTGCGCGGTTCCCTCGACGGGCGTAGCGAGCTGGAAGAGGGAGTCGAGGCTGGCGGTCTGGCTGATGAGGAAGTCGCGCACGAAGGCGGCGAGGGCGTCGCGGAAGCCGTTGCAGATACCCTCGATGGGGGCCCAGCCGACATCCACAGCAATCTGGTTGCAGTCGATGACCGAGGAGACGAAGTCCTCGAGGCTGCGGATATCGGGGCCGAGCACCTCGGGGAAGACCACCTGCTCGAGGATGAAGACAATGATCTGGCCGTAGTTGAGCGTGAGGCCGAAGCTCTCGACGTTGAGGTAGTAGCCAACGCCCGCACCCTCCGAGGCCTGCACGGAGCCGGTCCAGACGCCGTAGGCTGCCTGATAGCCGTAGCTCTCGAGGTTGAAGGGGGGCGTCTCGAAGCTGTCGAAGTTCACGATGATCTCGTTCAGCACCATCTCGTTGCAGCTGCCGAGCCGACCGGTGACGTCGGGCTCGTCGAAGATGGAGAGGTCGCCGGCCAGTTTGAACTGGGAGAGTGTGGCATAGATGTCGCCGCCGACCGAGAAAATCTGCTGGACCTCCGCGGGGGCGAAGGCCTCGATGAGGCCGTTGATGACGCCGGGGAGCGAGGCGGTCACAAAGGTGGGCAGGTCGGCAAGTGGACAGCCAAGCGGGTCGCAGATGGGCGGGGTCGCAAGGAGGTCGAGGAGTGTCTGGCCGGGGTCGGTGAGGAAGTCGCCAACGGTACGGACGATGGTCTGCACGCCGGGCGGCAGGAACTCGAAGACGTCGAACTCGTTGGTCACACGGTAGACGCCGGCGACCGAGGGGTAGAGCGGGTTGAGGACCACCTCGACGGTGATGGCGGAGCCGGGTTCGAGGTCGGCGGGGAGTGTGTCGACGCAGCCGACGGCTACCGGCTGGTCCTCTTTGTAGCCGATGGCGACGATGGTGCGGAGCGGCATGTCGAGCAGGTCGACCTCGAGCGGGTACTGGTCGAAGATGCCGCTGGCGTCGGGGTAGATGTCGAAGCTCTGGAGCGCGCCCACGATGAGGTTGGGGTCGCTCGGGAGCTCGGCGCAGGTGATGGCCTCGTTGAAGACAAAGGTCTCGGCCTTCTGCAGGCGGAGCGGCGAGGCGTTGACGATCTGGATGAAGTAGTCCGAGATGTCTTTGGGGCGAACGGTGACGCGGAAGACGGCGGGTAGCACGTCGTTGCCGCGCACGGTCACGGTCACATCGAACTCGGCGGGGATTGCTCCGGCGACGATGCCAACGGACGCGATGCCCTCCGCGTCGGTCGGCGTGGTCTGGGTGCGGAGCCGGGTGTCGGCTGCGAAGGCCTCCTCGATGTCGAAGTTCAGGGTGGCGTCTGCGACCGGCTGGTCGTTGAAGTCCACATAGCGGACCGTGAGTTCGGCCGTGCCCGCGAAGGGCATGTAGACATTCTGCGAACTGACAAACTCGAGCCGGGTCTGGCTGGTCGGCGGGGTGAAGGTGTCGGTAGCACCTGTGTCGCCTGCGTCCGCCCTGGTGCGGCCGTCGCCCGAGACGCTGCCGCTGCCCGGATCACCAGCGCAAGCTGCAAGGCTAAGCAGCAGCACTACAAGCGGGAGAAGGGCGCTACGGAGCTGGCGGAGAGAGGCGAAGGACCGAAGGCTCATTGAGCACCCATGCGAGGTAGCGGACACCCTCCATTGTCAGCGATCACGCGCCTTTGCGCAAGTGGGCGATGGCCGCGCATGCAGGCAATCCGCTGTGCGACAATTCACCTATCGTTGGCCTCACTCGGCGGGCCAAAACGGTGGATGTGTGGAACCTACCACGCGGGCACCGAATCGTTTCGAGGTTGCCTCCGCGGGTTCGCATCGGGTACCTTCGTTGCCACCTCACCGTGGAGCCTGCCGTGTCGCATCTGTCCATGCTCTCTCGTTCTTTCGCTGCGCTCGCGCTTCTCCTTTTTGGAGCCTGTAGCTCCGACTCGCCCGACCTTCCGGCCGCCGACAGCGGAGAGGGCTCCGGGCCCACCTACTTTGCTGCCATCAAGCCCATCATCGATGCCCACTGCATCGCCTGTCATGTGGAGGGTGGCAGCGGCCCCTTCCCGCTCGTCACAGAGGCGCAGGTAACGGCGCGGGCCACCGCCATCGCCACTGCCACCGCCTCACGGGTGATGCCTCCCTATCCCGCAGCCCCGGCTGTCCGCCCCTACCTCTACGACATCAGCCTGACAGACGAGCAGATCGCCTCCATCTCGGCCTGGGCTGCTGCCGGCGCCCCCGTCGGCACTCCCGCCTCGGAGGGCTCCGCGCTGGAGGTCGACTTCGGCCTGCTCGACAACCCCAATGTCACGCTCAGCATGGCAACCGCCTTCACGCCGACCGAGCGGCCCGACCACTACCGCTGCTTCACGCTCCCTTGGCCCTACGACACCGACAAGTTCATCACCGGCTTCAATGTTCGTGCAGGCAACGTGCCGCTGGTTCACCACGCGGTGCTCTACCTGGTCGATGCCGGTCAGGCCGGCATTGTGGATGCCGCCGATGGCGCAGACGGTAAAACAGGTTACTCTTGCTTTGGTGGTGCAAGCCCCGCAAATGTGGCTTCTTTCCCAACACGTCAGGTGGGTGGTTGGGCGCCCGGGTCTGAAGGGACGAACTACGCGACCGGCACCGGAGTCCGCGTCTCTGCCGGCGCTCGCGTCGTCCTCCAGATGCACTACAACCTCATCGGTACCGCCACGCCGGAGCCCGACCTCTCGGTCGTCGAGTTCCGCGTGGAAGACAGCGTCACCTTCGAGGGCGGCAACATGCCTTGGCTCGACCTCAACTGGCCCGAGACGGAAGGAGCCATGCGGATCCCCGCCGGAGCCCCCTCCACCAAGTACACCTACGAGGACGATCCGACCGTTGCCTCGCTGGCCCCCATGTTCATCCCCGGCGTCGATGTCGCCCGTGGCATGCGCATCTTCTCCATCTACCCCCACATGCACCAGCTCGGCCGCACCATTCGCGCTAGCGTCCTCCGCGCCAACGGCGCCATCGTCCCACTCGTCGCCATCGAGGACTGGGACTTCCACTGGCAGCGCGACTACACGCTCGCCGAACCGGTCGATGTCTTTGCCGGTGACAAGCTCCGCGTCGACTGTGACTTCGACAACAGCCCCGCCAACCAGGCGGTCATCAACGGCGTCCGGCAGGAGCCCCGCGACCTCGACTTCGGCGAAGGCAGCTTCGATGAGATGTGTGTCGCGGCCTTCTATGTGACCCAGCTCGACCAGACCGTCGAACCCTCCTTCTGCGACACCGCCGGCAGCACGGCCGCCGCCTCGGGCCGCCTCAACATCATCTTCGACGCGGCCCCTACCGTCCGCTCGAGCGGCAACCTCGAGGGCTCGCTCCTCGGTGCTGTCTACGGCTCCATCTTCCGGGCCGCCGACGTCACCATCGTGGGGCCCAGCGCCGGCGCGCAGCCCGTTGCCAGTTTCCAGTTCGATGCGGTCGATGTTCGCACCGCCACCGATGGCCCCTACGTCATCGACACGCTGCTCCCGGCCGGCGACTACCAGGTGCTTGGCTTCCTGGACTCCGACGCCAACGCCGACCCTGCCGCCGCCGACCCCGACGCGAATGATCCGGTCATGATTCCCGGCCGGCCCGTCCATGTGGAGTGCGCCGAGCAGACCGCGAACATCCGCTTCTCGCTGTTGCTGCCGGACTAGAGGCGGGTCTTGGCGGGCGGGGGCTCGTCGCCGGAGTGGCGGCCGTCCTCTTTGCCGTCGAGCCCGTCGACCATCTTGAGCATGCGCTCGAGGTCTTCCCGGCTGACCAGCTCCTTGGAGAGCAGCAGCCGCATGAGCGAGACAACATAGAGTCGCATCTCGTCGAGTTCGAACTCGAGCTGCGCGATGCGCTCGGCGTCGCCCGCCGGCGCGGGCTTGTTTTTCGCCTCTGCCACCGCGGCGCGGAGCCGCTCCATCTCGTCACGCTGCTGCATGATGTCGAGCTGCTGCCCTAAGTCGCCCAGTAGAAGGTAGCTGCCCCAGCCCATGCGTCGCTCCGTTTCTGCCGAGCCGGACATCGGCTGCGGATTTGTCGTTGTGCTGTCAGGGAACGGCTAGTCGCCGCCACCCTTCTCTTGGGCCTCGTCCTCCGCGAAGAGGGCGGCGCCGAGATATTCGCGGTTGAGCTTCTGGATCCACTTGGTGGAGATCTCCTTGGGGCAGGCCGCCTCGCACTCCAGCGTGTTGGTGCAGGCGCCGAAGCCCTCTGCGTCCATCGTGGTGACCATGCGGAGGGCACGGCGCTCGCGCTCGGGCTCGCCCTGCGGGAGCAGCGCAAGGTGGGAGACCTTGGCGCCAACGAAGAGCATAGCCGAGGCGTTGGGGCAGGCCGCAACGCAGGCGCCGCAGCCGATGCAGGTGGCGGCATCGAAGGCTTGAACAGCCTTCTCCTTCGGCACGAGGATGGAGTTGGCGTCGGGGGCGTTGCCCACGTTGGTCGAGTTGTAGCCGCCGGCCTGCTGGATCCGATCGAAGGCGGAGCGGTCGACCATGAGGTCGCGCAGGACGGGGAAGGCCTTGGCGCGCCAGGGCTCGAGGACCAGCTTGGTGCCAGACGGGATGACCCGCATGTGAAGCTGGCAGACTGTGGTGCCCTTGTCGGGGCCGTGGGCGTCGCCGTTGATGACGAAGCCGCAGGAGCCGCAGATGCCTTCGCGGCAGTCGTGCTCGAAGGTGACGGGCTCCTGACCCTTCTTCACCAGCGATTCGTTGAGCACATCGAGCATCTCCAGGAAGGAGAGGTCGCCCGAGATGTCGCTGACCTGGTAGGTCTCGAAGTGACCGGGGGCATTCTTGTGGGGCTGACGCCAGACTTCGAGCGTGTAGCTGCGGTTATCGGCCATGGGTGTTCTCGCAGGGTTCGCGCGCTGGGCGCGGGAGAAAAAAGAGAGGTGTTACTTGTAGCTGCGCTGGGACAGCTTGACGTAGTCGAAGGTGAGCTGCTCCTTGTGGAGCGTCTGCGGGGTGCTCTCACCCTTCCACTCCCACGCGGCGGTGTAGGCATAGTTGTCGTCGTCGCGGAGGGCTTCGCCTTCGGGCGTCTGGTACTCTTCGCGGAAGTGGCCGCCGCAGGACTCGTTGCGGCTGAGCGCGTCGCGAGCCATCAGCTCGGCGAACTCAAGGAAGTCGGCCACGCGGCCGGCCTTCTCGAGGTCCTGATTGATGTTCTCGGCCGTTCCCGTGATGCGGAGGTCGGTGTAGAACTGGCCCTTGATCTGGAGGATGCGCTCGATGGTGTGCTCGAGCCCCTCCTTGCTCCGCGACATGCCGACCTTGTCGAGCATGAGCGTGCCGAGCTCGCGGTGGAACTCGTCCACAGGGCGGGTGCCCTTGATGGCGAGGAACTTGTCGGTGCGCGACTTCACATCGGCCAGCGTCGACTTGCAGGCCGGGTGGTCTGCGGCAACCTGCTCGAGCTTGTAGTTCGAGAGGTAGTTGCTGATGGTGTAGGAGGCGATGAAGTAGCCGTCGGCCAGACCCTGCATGAGGGCGCTGGCGCCGAGGCGGTTGGCACCGTGGTCGGAGAAGTTGGCTTCGCCGAGCACGAAGAGGCCCGGAATGTTGCTCATCAGGTGGTAGTCCACCCAGAGACCGCCCATGGTGTAGTGGGGGGCAGGGTAGATGGCCATCGGCGCCTTGTAGGGGTTCTCG
>CAIQPA010000666.1 GCA_903873545.1 uncultured delta proteobacterium | reverse complement strand
TCATCCCCGCCAACAAGGCCGGCGTCTGCTCCCTCGGCTGTACCGACCACCCCGAGATTTGCACCAGCCTCCGCGTGGGCGCAGATACCGCCCCCTGGTCCTGCCAGCTCGTCTATGCGGGCGCCTCTCCCTATGTCGCAGGAGGCCTCCCCGCTGTGCCGGCCCTCGACCCCGCAAAGCTCACCGCAGGCGTCACCTACGGCTCGCTCTGCCGCCCCCCCTTCGAGCGGGCCGCAGCCTACACCCCCGACTTCTGCGACAGCTGCTCCGCCTCCGACAAGTGCGAGAACAGCTCGGCCTGCATCGACGATGCCCCCGATTCGGCCCTGGCGGATGACCAGCACACCGGCCACTGCCTCGTCGCCTGCAATGCCGCGGCCGCCAACGCCTGCCCCACCGGCTTCTCCTGCCGCATCCCCGGCACGAAGGAGGAGCAGCTCGGCAGCCCCAAGGAGGGCACCTTCTGCTTCCCCACCCTCGGTACCTGCACGAGCTGCCTCGACCGCGATGACGACGGCGTGGGAGTGGGTGGCTGTTCGGCAGCGGGCGGCGCCTCGGCGGTCGACTGCGATGACACCGATGCAGACATCTACTTCGACGCCGCCGAGCCCGACCACGCCTTCCCCGGCTCCTGCGGCCCGAACCTCGATGCCAACTGCAACGGCATCGGCGACGACAAGGAGCAGGTCGGCGTGACCGACGCAGACGGCAACCTCATCTACGGTGCTGAGCACTGCGGTGGCTGCGGCGTCGCATGCAATGGTTCCGAGGGTTCCGGCGAGGGAGCTGCCCAAGCTGCCTGTGAGGTCACAGGACCGGGCGGCACATATGGCGTGTTCTCGGTCTGTCGCCCCTCCTGCGACTACCCCGAGCTCCGCGCCGACTGCAACACAGCGGCCAACGACGGCTGCGAGACCCAGATCAACGGCCGCGCCTCGCTCAGCATCCGCGACTGCGACGACGATGGTCATGGTGATGCCCTCGCCACGGCCAGCGACCTGCTCTTTGACTGTGACGGCCTCGGTGTGACCGCCGTCAATCCCCGCGACGGACTCTCCTGCGACACCGTCCGGGTGCGCCCGACGGGCGCCTTTGGCGACGACTGCGACGACACCCAGGACTGCGTCAAACCCGGCAAGACGGAGGTCTGCGACGGCTACGACAACGACTGTGATGGCCGCGGCGACGAGTCGGTGCAGGGAATCGGCGACGCTTGTGTCTTGTCGGCTACCAATGTGACGGTGCTCGGCGCCTGCCGCAACGGCTTCCGCATCTGCGGCCCCCGCCTCGAGGGGCTCATCTGCGGCGCCTCGCTCCCCTCCACCGAGAGCTGCGACGGCATCGACAACGACTGCGATGGCGCGACCGACGATGTGGCGGTCGGCACGACGATCTATGACGCTGATGGGTATCTTCGCAGCTTGGGCCAGACCTGCACCGTCCCGAACAAGCTCGGTGTCTGCGCAATGGGCAGCTGGCAGTGCGGCGCGGGATACAAGGCCCAGTGTCTGGGTCCCGAAGCATCTCTCGAAGATGCCTTCAACGATCCGGGCCTGCTCGACACCAACTGTGACGGCATCGACGGACTCCTGGCAGAGGCCATCTTCGTCAAGGAGGGCGGCGCAACGGTGGCCGGCCGTACCGGGTCTATCGTCACCCTTCCTGCAACGGGCACGTTGCTCAACAGCCGCGCCCTCGGCAGCATGAACAACCCCGTTGGCAGCATGCGTGTCGCCTTCGAGATCCGCGACGCACGGGCCAACACATCGGCGACCCCGATCAAGCAGTTTCACATCGCAGCAAGCTCCACCGCCTACGCGTTGCCGCGCCGCCTCCACCTCGAAGGCGACGACGGCTTTGCCATGGTCGGCGGCTACGAGGTGGTCCTGACCTCGCGCACCGAGTCGGGCGTCGCCGTGACCAGCGCAACCTGGACGGCCGGCGCGGGTGGCACCCAGCTTGTCTTTGATGGCGCCAGCATCTTCACGGCCGAAGACAACGACTGTGGTCAGAACGGCCTGGAAGCCGTTTGTACCGACCCCTACAACGACATCGAGGCGGCGGTGACCGTGGCCGACCCCGAGAATATCGTTTTCCGGAACATCAACCTGGTGGTTGGTTCACCGCCCGACGGCTACGGTCCGATTGCAGGCATCGCCTGCGCTGCGCCGACCACAGCCGACGGCGGTTGTGACGGGCTCATCCTGGATCGTGTCGGCCTCCGCATGGATGGCGGCGCACTGGGCGATTTGGGAACCGACGGTGCGACCTACGATGGGGCCGCTCCTGCGGCTGCCTCTTCCACAACCGCCCCCGTCGATGGCGCGCCGGGCAGCGTCGGCTGTCGCGGTCAGGGCCGTGGCGGATCGGGCGGCGGCGGTGCTGTGGCGGCGAGCAACCGCAAGAGCGGCTACCCCTCCCCCGACTTCGGCTACGGCAGCGGTGGTGGCGGTCTGCTCTCGCAAAATGACACGGTCATGATGGGACAGCCCGGCTTTGTACCCCGCGGACCGGCATTGGCCGCAGCGGCAGGCCAGGTTGGCGTGGTAACCTATCCGCTCACCCTCTTTGCAAGCGGCACCGGCAGCACCGGCCGCGGCGGCGGCGGCG
>CAIQPA010000665.1 GCA_903873545.1 uncultured delta proteobacterium | reverse complement strand
TTCCGCACCGGCAAACTCCCGCCCGCACACGGCTACAAGGTCGAGGGCTTCGGCGAAGACTTCCTGCCCAGCACCATGACCTTCGACTACGTCGACGAGTTCATCCGGGTCACCGACAAGGAGTGCTTCCAGATGGCCCGTCGCCTGGTCCGCGAAGAGGGCCTTTACACGGGCGGCTCTGCCGGTGGCGCCGTCGCCGCAGCGGTGAAGTATGCCGAGCGCTATGACCGACACCTCGATATCGTCCTCATCCTCTGCGATTCCGCCTCCCGCTACATCTCTAAGCTCTTCGACGATGAGTGGATGCGCGAGAATGGCTTCCTCGAGAACGACACCTCGTCTGCCACCGTGGCAGACCTCCTCGCCGCGCGGGGCGGCAGCGGCGCTGTTGAGACCGCCACCGCTGACGACCGGGTCCGCGAGGTCATCGGCCGCATGAAGCGGCTGGGCATCAGCCAGGTGCCCGTCCTCGACGGCGACAAAATCCTTGGCATCGTCAGCGAGCGCGACCTGCTCAACCACCTCGTCCACGGCGGCGACGCCGGCGACACCATCGCCAATCTGGTCGAGGCCGAGTTCGCCATCGTTGAGCCGGTCAACAAGGTCTCTCTCGCCGGTCAGCTCATCGCCAAAGACCTGACGGTGCTCGTAGTGAGCGACAGCCGGCTCATCGGTGTCATCACCAAGATCGACTTCATCGACTTCGTCTCGCAGACCCTCAAGTAGCCCTCCGCTCAGGCGGGCCAGATGGGCCAAGCGTGGAGCGTCTCAAAGGCGCCCACCTCGTAGAACCCTAGCTTGCGGTAGAGGCCGATAGCAGCGCTGTTGTGGTCGTTCACGTAGAGCGACACCCGGTCGTGCCTGCGCAGCAGCCGGCTGCAGAGCTCCCGCATCGCCGTCTGCGCCACGCCGCTCCGGCGGAAGGCAGGGGGAACCCACACGCCCTCCACCTGTGCACAGAGCTGAGACGGGCTGGCAATCGAGGCCTTGAACATGAGCTGGCCGGTCATCGTGTGGCGATGACACCAGACCCGCTGCTCCATGATCTGACCCATCAGGCCGAGCTGGTAGGACTCCCGGTCGTGGCTGGCCAGCTCCAGGCCGAGCTCTTCCTCGTGCATCTCACAGGAGGCCGCGACGAGGTCCTCCAGGTCTGCCTCGCGCGCGAGCCCAAGGGCAAAGCGCTCACCACCGGCGGGGGGCTCCTTCAACTCAAACATGGTCTGCGGGAGCCGTGTTCGCACCTCGTGCGCAGGAGTTGCAAAGCTGCCCCAGAACCCCTCCACCATGACGGAGGGTCCGGCCACCAGCCGCACAGCAGGTGCCAAGCCGGCCAGCTCGCGGCCGCACCACTCTCCGGCCTCCAGCTCCTGCCCGTAGAGCCAGGCAGCCACCCCATCAAAACAGAACACCGCCGCCACCACCGCATTGCCGCGCATCAGCCCGAACACCGCCGCACCCGGGTGGGGCGCATCGAGGATGCCAGCCTGCAGCGCGCCCAACCCAAAGCCTGCCATCGCTGGCTGCGCCGACATCGCCTGGTAGAGCGCTTCGCGGTCACGGCGACGGAGGCGACGTAGCTCGAGGGTGGGATTGCCGAAGGGGAAGACCATTGCGCGCTCCTTCACCACTTTCGAGGTAGCGTCAAAAACGACAAACGCCCCTTTCGGAGCGCCGTCGTCATCTCAGCCGCTGACCTTAGGCCAGGAGGCTATCGAGGAAGCAGGTGATACCATCGGTCTTCACGAAGGCCTCCTTGCGGAAGATCAGGTAGAACCGCTTGAAGTCCTCGAAGTCGCTCTTCATCGCGCCGATCATGTCGGCCTGGAAGAAGGTCTCCTGCTGGCTGGAGCTGGAGCGGTGGTAGATCCGCCACTCGTTGCCGTTGGTCAGAATGCCGAAGTCCTTGCCCGTCGCGCGGAGCAGGAGGTCCAACTCCACCGTCGGAGCGATGCCGGCCTCAAGCGGCTGCGGCATCGGAGGAGCAGGAACCGGGTCGTCGCCCTCTTCTACGGCAGCCTGGCGGACAGGTGCAGCAGAGGAGGTCGTGAAGTCGTTGCCCCACTCCACAGCGCGCCCAATGCAGAGCGCCGAACGGAAGAAGGAGGCCGAGCCACGCGAAGGCTCTGCCTCGCCGAACTCGGCACCGTTGCCGAAGCAGACATGGTCAACACGGGCAACGCGGCCGTCCGAGAGCTCAACGGGCTCAAACACGGTGTGCGTGAATCCCAGCGCGTGAAGCACGGGGCCAACAAGGAAGTAACGCGTCTCAACAGCAGTCGGCCCACCGGCCAGCAGCGTCGAATGCTTCTCGTAGGTCTCGCGGATGCGGTCGAACGCCAGCTGCGCCTCGGCGTCAACAGACTTCCAATCCGCAAGATCCTCCATCGTCTCAAGGCGCTCTCCCGAGAACAGGGGACCACTGTTGAGAAAGATTGCAGCCTCGGCCATGTCTTGATCCTGTGATAATTCTGCGAAGCCCAGACGCAAAGTCGGGCAAAATGGGCCGCGGCTTATGGATCACTCCACCGCCTCGTGTCAAGGTCTCCGACCGATTTTGGCCCTGCTCGCCACCGCCACGCCTCGCTTCACACCTCCCCGGGAGCGTCGCAGAGCCCCTTTCGGCGAATTGTGGCGATTCGCGCACGCGTTTGTTACAGTGTTTGAGTGTATACTCGTTTGAAGCTGCGGACCTCGATGCGCCAACCCTCTCTCCTGCTTAGCTCTGCCCTCTCGGCCCTCCTCTTCGTTGCCTGCAGCGACGATACCGCCGGAGGCAAGGGGCCAGCGCTCGAACTCCTCGACGGCGGCGGCAGTGCCGACACCGCTACCATCGATACCGGTTCGGTCGACACCGGCGCCGAAGACACGACCGTTGCTGACACGACCGTTGCTGACACGGCCGTCGAGGACACCACGATCGAGGATACGAACGGCAGCGCCGACACCACGGTCGAGGACACGAACGGCAGCGCCGACACCACGGTGGAGGACACCACGGTGGAGGACACCACCGATACCACAGTCGAAGACACCACCCTGCCGCCGGCCGACATCATCATCAACGAGGTCTCCTGCCGTGGCGGGGAGTGGATCGAGCTCCTCAACCTCTCCGATCGCGACCAGGACCTCTCGAACTGGAGGATCGCCGACGGCCCCATCGACCTCAACCCGGGCTTCCTCAACGGCAAGGTCATCCCCGCGCTTGGACGGCTCATCCTCAACGAGGGCACCGCAGCGATGCCCTTCGCCATCTCCTGTTCCGGCGAGGTTATCCGCCTCTCCGACGACCGCCTCTCGCCCATCGACATCTTCAGCTTCGGCGTTGTCCCCCCGGGTGCCACTGCCGGCCGAATCCCCGACGGACTTGGCGAGTTCACGACGAACATTCCTACGCAGGGCGCGCCCAACCTCCCCTACAACGCCGACGACTCGGCCCTCTACGACCCGCTGAACCCCTTCCTCGTCGAGATTACCCTCCCGCCCACCTCGATCGGGCTCCTGAACGCCGACGGCCGCACCTATGTCCCAGCCGACGTCGCCATCACCCTGCCCACCGGCGAGGTGGTCTTCGCCGGCTCAACGGGCGTCCGCCTCAAGGGCTCCGTTGGCAGCTACCGCAACCTCGACCAGAAGGCCGGCTTCAAGGTCGACCTCGGACAGTATGACGGTTCGCAGGCACTCTTCGGGGCCCAGAAGTTCACCTTCAACAACTGCGTCCAGGACCCATCCTACGTGCGACAGTGGGCAACCTACGAGGTGCTCCGACAGTCCGGCTTCCCCGCCCCCCGCGTCGGCTACGCCAACATCTATGTGAACGGCGAACTCTACGGCCTCTACCTTCACCTCGAGACCACCGACGAGTCCTTCGTCAACCGTTACTTCCCCAACACCAAGCTCCTCTACGAAGGACAGCCCCCGACCGAATTCGACCTCGACAACTGGGTCAACTTCCAGCGCGACATCGGCAGCGCGACCGACGGGGCGCTGCTCGCCAACCTCATCAACGCGCTTGGCACCCTCCCCCGCGCCGAGACCTGGGTGGTTGCGGAGCCCTTCGTCGACCGTGACCAGGTCACGCTCGACTTCGCAGTGGAGGCCTGGGTTGGCCATTGGGATGGCTACGCCTTCAACAACAACAACTTCTTTGTCCACTTCGACGGCACCGACGACAAGCTCCGCATGTTCACCTGGGGTGTCGACCAGACCCTCTCCGACTACATCGACCCCTACCGCGACGGTGCACGCCTTCAGCGGGGCTGTCTCGCCAACCCAGACTGTCGGCTCCTCTATTCGCAAAAGCTGCTCTCCATCTCGGCTGCCGTCCGCGCCAGCGACATCCCCAACCAGATGCTCGCCATCTTCGCGGCCCTCACGCCCGACATGCTCGCCGATCCGCGGCGTGAGCGATCCCAGACCCGGGGCGAGGAAACCCGGGATGAGGCCTACAACTTCCTCCTCGCCCGGCCGGACAATGTGGATGCCGCGGCCTTCTGCGAAGCCGACCCGGCATCCGACCCCGACGGCGACGGCTACCGCTGCGCCGGTGACTGCGCCCCAGACGATCCAACCATCAATCCAAGCGCTATCGACATCTGCGGTGACGGCATCGACCAAGACTGCTCCGGCCGCGCCGACGATGCGATCGACTGCCCCGACTGCGTCGCAGCCACCCGCCTCGGCCGGAACTACGCCATGTGCTTCCGTCCCCGAACCTTCGACGATGCCCGCCTCGCCTGTCAGGCGATCGGCCTAGACCTCGCCGTGCCGGGCAGCCGCGGCGAAAACACCTTCCTGCAGGGCCTCCTCTCCGGCGGCGCGACATCCACCTCCTGGCTTGGCCTCACCGATGCCGCTGTCGAGGGAACCTGGCGGACCGTTGCAGGCGCCACGCTCACCTTCACCTCCTGGGAGGCGGGCGAACCCAACAACGCGGGCAATCAGGACTGCACCCAGCTGTACGAGAACGGAAACTGGGACGATCTGGGCTGCGGTTCGCTCCTTTCTGCCCTCTGCGAGCAGCCCTAGCAAGCAGCCGTCGCGGGGCTTGTACTGCGGTGCAAGATCGGGTGGAAGGGCGTCCGCGCACTCTCCACCCGGTGTCTCATGTCTCGGCCGATCCGTCTCGTTCCCCTTCTGCTTCTTGTCCTCATCGCAGCCTGCAGTGAGGAGGCCTCCCGGGCCCGCGGCGGCGGCGGTGGCGGCGGTGGGGCAATCGACACAGGGTTGCCCGATACCGCCGTAGGCTCAGGCGATACCGGCAGCGATGGGGACACGATCTCCAGCGACACCGGAGCAGACTCCGACGGCTCCGCCGACACCGACCTCGATACCGCCGCGGATGGCTCCGGAGACACGACGTTGGAGGACACGACCGACACGACGGTGGCCGACACGACCGACACGACGGTGGCCGACACGACCGACACGACGGTGGCCGACACGACCGACACGACGGTGGCCGACACGACCGACAC
>CAIQPA010000664.1 GCA_903873545.1 uncultured delta proteobacterium | reverse complement strand
GCTAGATTGCGCCGACGTTGGAGCCCACGGGAGTGTCATATGGCGCGCGATCTCATCTTTGTCCGAGGGCTGCAGTTCCATGCGCCGCATGGTGTGTATGCGGAGGAGCGGAGCGAGGGTCGCCACTTCGAGGTGGAGCTGGAGGCCGAGCTGTCGCTCACGGCCTCTGGGGCGAGCGACGCGCTGGGCGACACGGTGGACTACCGCGACCTCTCGGCGGCAGCGGTCGAGGTCTTTGGCGGCCCGTCGGTGAGCCTGGTGGAGCATCTGGCAGCGCGTGTCTGCGAGCTGGTGCTGGCCCGCCATGCTGCGGTGGAGCGGGTGACCGTGACGGTGAGCAAGCGGGCCACAGGCGTGCCGGGCGATCCGGCCCGCGTGGGCGTCCGCATCAGCCGCGACCGCTAGACCGGCATGCCCATGCGGGCGCGGACGGCAGCGAATTCGGCCGTCCAGCGGAGCGCCTCGTCGCGCACGGTGAGGGTGGTGCAGGTGGGCGGTTCGCCTGTTGCTTCGTCGCCTCGCACCATCTCGAAGAGGCGGATGAGGGGCGCCTTGCCGGCGCGAGGGATGATGTCGAGCTGGGCCCGAACGGCCAGCCCGGCTGCGGCCGCTGCATCGTAGACCCGCTGCAGCTCGAGCGCGGTCTCGCAGACCACGAACCTCCCGCCCGGCGCGAGGTGGCGCGCGGCCGCCTCGCAGTAGCTCTCGATGCCGCCGCGGGTCTCGAAGCGGCAGGGCCCGCGCTGCGCCACATCGGAGACGGTGCCGTCGGCGATGTCGAAGTAGGGCGGCGTGCCGGTGATGAGGTCGAAGCGGTCGTCGAGCTGCGTCTCGCGCAGGTCGCCGTGGTGGGTGGCAACCCGGTCCGTGAGGGCGTTGATCCGGAGCGAGCGCTGGAGCAGGCCGTAGCTGACGGCCTGCGCCTCGATGCCGACGGAGCGGCTGGCGGGCAGCGCCCAGGCCACGCTCATGAGCACCGAGCCGATGCCGCACCCCATATCGAGGTGGCGCAGCGAGGCAGTCGGCGGCAGCGGCGCAACGGCCCACCAGGCCGTGAGCAGGTCGTCCAGCGACCAGCGGTGGCCTCGCTGCAGCTGCAGGATGCGGAAGTCGCCCGTGAGGAAGGAGAGCTCCTCGCCGTCGCCCGGGAGGCAGTCTGCCGGCCAGGGCTCCGCGAGCGGCTGCGGCCCGCCGGGTGACCAGCCGGCGGGGCGTTTGGCGACAGAGATGCGGGGCGGGAGCGGCATGGGCGGGGGCTAGCGTCGATGGGCCGAGCCGTCGAGTTTGGCGGTGGCGCAAAAGCGGGGTAGCCTGTCTGCGGAGGTGCTCCATGGTGCAGACCGACGCGGCCCGCGAGGCCAACCTGGACGGGCTCGTTGGCCCGACCCACAACTATGCAGGGCTGTCGGAGGGCAACCTGGCGAGCGAGCGACATGCCCGCGGGATCTCGCGCCCCCGGGCCGCCGCGCTGCAGGGGCTCCGCAAGGCGCGGCTGCTCATGGAGCTCGGCCTTCCGCAGGGGCTCTTGCCTCCGCTCCAGCGCCCCGATCTGGCCGGTCTCCGGGCGCTCGGCTTCTCGGGCTCCGACAGCGCGGTGGTCGAGGCGGCCTGGCGCTCCTCGCCCGCGCTGCTGGCCCGCTACATGTCGGCCTCTTCCATGTGGACCGCCAACGCCGGCACCGTCATCCCCTCGTCCGACAGCCTCGACGGCCGCCTCCACCTTGTGGTGGCCAACCTGGTCGC